>LFJI01000006.1 GCA_001235855.1 Candidatus Burkholderia brachyanthoides | reverse complement strand
GATCCGTTCGAACATACATGGCCCAAGATCGAACAATGGCTTGAAGCGGAGCCCGACACCACTGCAAAGTCCTTAGTTGATGATCGGCGAGATCGAACAAAGGCCGCGCGACGCCGCCATTCGCGAGCGCCCGGTACTCATTCGCGAGCGATGCGAGCGTTTTCGCGAAGCGATGCGGCGTGACCATCACCAACGCACGCACGGCGGGCACGTTCAGCGACGAGCCGAGCGCGGTGCACACGCTCACCCAGCCCTTGAAATCGTGATCGTAGTTCTGCGGAATGTAGAGGCCACCGCCCGTTGCCAGATCGAGCGGGGCGTCGTCGAGCAGGGACGCGGCGGTGAGATGTTTCTCGTCGATGGCCTGCGTATAGAGGAAGGGCTTGAGCGTGGAGCCGGCCTGACACCTCGCAAGCACGACATCGACTTCCGGCGCGTTCGACAAGCCGCCCGACGAACCGAGCCACGCGAGCACCTCAACCGTGCGGTTGTCGATCACGATGGCAGCCGTGTCGTGCACATTGCGCGGATGCGCGCGCGCATTCAGTTCGGCAAGCGTGCGCACGCGCATGCCCGCTTGCGGATGCACCTCGCCCGCGATGCGCCGCGCGAGCGCATCGTCGCCACGTGCGAAGGCGGGCGCCGACGCGGTGCGCGTGAGCATGAGTTGCGTGTAGCTATCGAGATTGACGCACGGATCGACCGCCGGATCGCGCTTGCCATGCAGTGCTTACATGTCGCGCAGGTGCGCGCGCTGACTTTCGGGTACGGCGCGTTCGGCGCGCGGATCAGCGCGGCGGCAAGCGCGGATTCGCGTTCTTCGAGCCCGGACGGCGCCTTGTCGAAAAGGGTCTGCGACAGCGCCGACAGGCCGATGAGTTCGCCGCGAAACGGCACGAGATTCAGATACGCCTCGAGAATCTGATCCTTGCGCCACGAGCGTTCGAGCCATAGCACGCTGACCGTTTGCTCCGCCTTTTTGCCGATGCTGCCTGCGTCGTCCGGGCGCACGGCCTTCGTCGTCGATGAGACTCGTCAGTTGCATCGTCACCGTCGATGCGCCGCGCGTGCGCGTGTTCCACAGATTGCCCTACGCGGCGGCGGCCGCGCCGTGCCAGTCGACACCCGCGTGTTCGTAGAAGCGCTTGTCCTCCGATACGACGATGGCTTCACGCAGCGCCAGCGAGACATCCGCGAGTGCGACCCAGTCGCCGCGCCGCGGCGCGCTCGTGTCGATGCGCGTGCGCTGCAGCGGCATGCCGTCGCGGGCGAGCAGCATCCAGTCGGAACTGCGCCACGTCGCACGCACGTCGTCGAAGCTGGGCGCGGCATGCGCCGCCGCGAACGGCGCCTTCAGCGCGACCGCCGCGAGGCTTTCGATGGTCGCCCACGGCTTGCCGGTGCCGTCCTGTGTCAGCGAAAGCGAGCCGGTGAACCACGGCAGCATCATGCTGCGCGTGTTCGCGGTCTTGGTGATCGGGGTAGCGGAAGCCGCCGCCGCGCTCCAGTTCACGCTCTGCGCAGTATCGCCGAGTTGCACCTTCGTGTTGCCCGTGACCGGCGTGCTTTCGAACAGCCGCGAGAAGCGCGCGACCACGCGTTTGCCCCACAGGTTCACGGTCGTGGTCTGCCAGGCGCCGTTCTTCTGCAATGCCAGCAGGCCCACGACCAGACACGGCATCTTCGTCCTTCCAGCCGGGTGCATCGGCGAACAGCAGCGCGGTGCGCGCGGCCTTGGTCTCGGAGCCGGTCATGAGCCACCAGAGATCGTCGTCGCGTTCGGTCGAGAAGGCGAGACGCGTGCCTTGATACGTCAGCCGCGCGGATGATCTGCTCGGCCTGCGCGCGCTTCTCGTCACGATTCGCGATGCCGTCGACACGCGACAAAATGGCGTAGTAATCGAGCACGGCGGAGGTCGGCCACTGATCCGGCGCGATGGTGATCGAGCCGAGCATGCGCGTCGGCGCGAGACCGTAGCGCGACAAGGCCTCGAGCGCGGCGCCCAGAACTTGCGCTCGATCTTGCCATCGACGAAATTCGCGAGACCCACCGCCATCTGATCGCGCAGATCGGCGGGCAGGGCGAAGCAGCGGTCTTCCTTCGCGGCGTCGTCGCTGACGGCGAGCAGATACGCGGTCAGCGCGGGACTGCCGGTGGGGCGCTCATCGTCATACGGCGGGAAGTAGTTAGCAAGGCCGTCGCGATCGATATACGACGGCATGCGCATGAGCACGCCTTGCCATTGCCCGGCGTCCATCAGGCCGAGTGCGCGCGAGGTCTGTTGTTCGAGACAGTTGTACGGATAGCGCTCGAACCAGCGGCGCACGCCGGGCAGGCCATCGGCGAGCTTCGGCTGCAAGGATACCGCGATGCCGCCGCGCAGCTTGCCGTTGCTCGACCTGCTCGCATCGGCGGGCGGCGAGACGGGCAGCGTGAGCGTGCCGTCCACCTGCGCGATGGTCGCCTGCAGCGCGCTCACCGGAATCGCGGCGGCGACTTTCTGCGTGAGCTTCACGGCGTCGCTCGCCTTCGGCCCGGCCTGTTCCGCCGCACTCACGTTCCAGTCGAGACTCGCGGATGAACCCGCGCCGACCACCTCTGACATCATCACATCCTACACCACTTCCTGCGACGATTCCGGCTTCAGGACCGTGCGCGCGTCGAGCGCGAGCGTGCCGGGGCCTTCGGCGTGACGACGACGCTCATGGTCCGCTGCGTGGTGTTGCGCAGCGTGAACGGCGCGCGGAACGCATCGCCGACGCGCACCAGCGGCGGCAGGCCCGAGATCAGTTGCAGATCCTGCGTGCTCTGGATCGACGTGCTGCCGGTGCCGAACTGCCCAGCGCCGACCGCCGCGATCGCGACGATGCGAAAGCGCGTGAGCGCATCGTTCAGCGGCACATCGACCGATGCCTCGCCGTTCGCGTCCAGCGTCACGCGCGGATTCCACAGCAGCAGCGTGTCGAACAGTTCGCGCATGGCGCTGTGTCCGCCGCCGCCCGCTGGCACCGCCTTGCGCCCGAAGTGACGCCGACCGACGATTTCCATCTGCGCGGTCGCGGTCTCCACGCCGTAGGCGCGCTGCTGAAGCTTCGCATCGAGCACGTCCCAGCTTTGATTGGGCATGAGTTCGAGCAGCGCTTCATCGACGGCGGCGACGGCGATCTGCGTGCCCGCGGGCGCGGACTTGCCGCCGGGCAGCGCGATCTTGACCTTCACGTGCGCCTTCGAGCGCACGGTGTACGACTTGGCGTCCGGCGTCACGCTGACCGCCAGCTTGTGCGATGCCGTGCCGACCTTGATCGACGCCAGCCCGTATCGGAACGCGGGTTTCGACAGATCGACGAGCAGCGTGGGCGTCTGATACTGACAGCCTTCGTACCAGACGCACGCGCTCATTCGATCGGTGCTTTTCAGCCCAGGTGAAAAACGAATACCACGGCACCTCGTGGATGCGTCCGCGCAGCGCGAGCACCGACACGTAGACGTTCGGCTCCCATGCATCCCGCACCTTGAGTTCGACAGTCGGGTCGCGGCCGTTCAACTCGACGACATGCATCTCCACGATGCCTTCGCGTTCCACCGCGACGAGCGCCGTCGCCGAGCGGAAGGGCATGTGCACCTGGAAGCGCGCGGTTTCGCCCGCTTCGTAGCTGGTCTTCTCGGGCAGCACGTCGATGCAGTCGGTGTTCTCGCCGCCGAAGCACAACTCGTCTTCGCGCGTGACCCATACCGACGTGCTGGCGTTCGCCGCGTGCCCGTCACCGTCTTTCGCGACCGCAATCAGATCGACATTGCCCGCGTCCTTGAGTTTGACGTCGCAGGACACGATGCCGTGATCGTCGCTCTTGCCGCTGCACAGCGAGCCCAGGTCCTTGATCTCGGTATGGTTGTCGTACACATAGAAGCCGCCGACCATGCGCTTGCGCGAACTCGATATGATGGATGCGCGCGACGCCCTTGATCTCGACCGATACACCCGCGCGCGGCTTGCCCTGCAAATCGAGCGCGAGCGCCTGCACCAGCAGCGCGCCGCCGACCGACGCCCACTGTCCTGCCTTCACGCCGACCGCGACGGCGGCGGGCCACAGCAGCGCGCCGCCGCTGATGGTCTGCGTCTCGCCGTTCAGGTCCGCGAAGGTCGCTTCGAGCGCGAGCCGTTTGGGCGACACGACCTCAGGCAGCGGCTTGACGGTGAGCTTGCCCGCGCCGTCGCGATCGAGCGTGAGCTTCATCTTGTCGGCGATGAGCTTCGTTGAGGTATCGGCCTGCTGATCGCTGTCGTCGTTCTGATCCTCGGCGGGCGCGCTCGCGCCATCGTTGGTGGGCTTGCGATACGGCGCGAAACTGAACGCCTCGTACTGCGACGCGAACGGCGGCGATGCATCGCGCACCAGCACCGACACCTGCACCGGCAGGTTCGACACCGGGCCGTCCTTGTACGTATTCGAGTTGCACATTGACCGGCGCTTCGGTCGCGGCGACGAATCCGGGCGCTTTGGTGTCGCCTGCCGTGATCGAGCCTTTGAAAACCGGCAGACGGAATGCCTCGACACGGAAATTGCCCGATTCGTACGACTGCGTGACGCCGCTGTCGCCGTCTTCGTCATCGGCGCTGGCCGCGCGGTTGTCGAGCGTCACGCTGTATTCGCCTAGCTTTGCCGCGGCGGGAATGTCGAAGGTGGTATCGGCGCTGTGATCCCCGGCCCACTTGAGCAGCATGTGCCACGTCTGTCCGCTGCCGATATGCTGGATCGTCACGCGGCTCGGATATTCCGGCGGAAAGCCGAAGCCGTTCAGCGTCTCGACGCGCATCAGATGCTTCATCGACACGGTCTGCCCGGCGCGCGGCAGCGTGCGATCGAACACGGTATGCGCGTGCACGGTGCGCGTGCCGCTCATGTCGGTCGGCACGTTGAAGCGCCATGCTTCGATGCCACGATTCCAGTCCGACATCGCGAAGGCCATGTCCGGGCCGGTCGCGGGATTGTCGACGTGCGCCGACAACACGAAGAAGCCGCCATAGCTCAGGCTGTGCTCGTCGCACTCTTTCAGCTCGGCGAGCGGCTTGCCGATGGTGGCGAGACCTTGCGCATCGGTTGTGCCGGTGGCGATTTCATCGCCGTTGCAATCGGGGTGATGCGCACGCTTGCGTTTGGCACCGGCTTGCCCTTGTCGAGTGTAGTCACCCACACGACGCTGTTCTCGCGGCCCTGCTTGAAGTGCACGCCGAGATTGGTGACGAGCACCGAGGTGCGCATGTACATCGACTGGGTCTTGTCGAGCAGCGACGCGCCGAGCGCGGGCGAGGCGAGTTCCACCACGTAGAAGCCGGCTTCGTGAGCGGCACGCCGACGACTTCGAACGGCCGCAGCGCCTTCGGATCGGCGGCGGGCAGCGTCAGCGTCTTTACGCCGGGGCGCTTCGCAAGCATCGACAGCAAGCGCACGTCGATTTGCGGGTCCTTGCCGATCTTGCCTTCGCTATCCAGCACGATCACCGGTTCGATGCCGTTTTTCAGCAGTTCCGGCATGCGCTCCCGGATCATCGAGCGCGACATGGTCACGCCGTCGAACAGATCGACGTTGCGCATCCAGCGGCGAATGTCGCTGTCGGCGTCGCGCTTCAGTTCGGTGATCTGCGAGGTGCCCGAATTGAGCTCCCTGCACATGCAGGTCCGCTTCGACATGACGCAGCGTGACGGGCGGCATCGCGGGCATGTCGCGCTCGGCGAAACGCTCGATGATGTCGAAGTCGCCCGACGAGAACTTCGCGAGCGGCGGCATCGGCGCGGTCGCGGTCTTGAGCGGGAAGAGATCGGCGTTGGCGAGCGCGCGGCCGCTCACGTCTTTCAGATTCACGGGTGCTTCGATGCTCAGGTCCGCGCGTTCGGGCAGCGGCGCGGCGAACGTGAGCGTGCTGACTTCCGTGCTCTGATCGCTGTCATCGAAGGAAGGCAAAGTGTTGCCCCTTGGGTCCGTGCAGGACGAATTTCTGCGTGTCCGCACGCGTGATTGGCGCGCTGAAGTCGAGGCGCAGCGGACGCAGCGGCGTGCAGGGCGTTTTGGCATTCTCGCGCTCGCAGGTGAAGCTCGCCTTGAAAGGCTCGCGCACTTCAAAGTCGAAGCGCTTTTCGACGTCGTTGGCGATGCCGCTCGGGCTCGTGACGCCCGCGCCGTAGACAAGCTGCATCTTGGTCGCGGACAGCAGCGTCTGCTGACACGCGAGTGTGAGGACGCGTTCGCTCTCCTTCTCGAGGCCGAAGTGCTTGAGCAGCGCATCGCGTGTGTTCTTGTCGGCAAGACGCACGGGAATGGGGTTGCCGAGCGCATTCGATTCGCACCACACGTGATCGAGCACCGAGGCTTGCGTCGCTGGTCCGTTCAGACGCAGCACGAAAGTCTGGTCTTTCTCGATGCGGCCATAACCTGGCATCACGCGCGTAACGAACGTTCCGCCGGTCTGGAATGCGAAATGTTGCGGGCCGGAAATGGCGTTGCCCGCGTCGGATTTGATGCCCTTGGTGAGGTCGAACGCGCAGCGCACGCCGGGCGGCAGATCGTTCTCGAAGTCGATCGCCCTGGTTTTCTGATCGATCCAGCGAGCGTTGCCCTTGGTCGCGGCAGCTGGCATGCCGCTACACGTCACGCCGACAGGCTGCCGAACGGGGTCATCGCTTCGTTAAACTTGACGATGACCTGTCGCACCTGCGCGACCTTGCCTTGCGGCGAGACGGTCGTTACGCGCGCGGCGTCGGCCCCGCGCATCGCGACGCTGGCAGCGAGCGCGGCGAACAGGGCGGTTGCGGCCAGGATCCATTTTTGTTGTTTGCTAACGCGGCTCATCCACTCGCTCCGAGTTTTCCTCGATGCGGGGCATTCTACTGGCGCCTTACGCGTGTCTTTCCGGCGTTGACGCTTTACAACGATCGACCGGCCGATTTCAGTCGGCACGCACCATCGACACATGACGCGCGCTGACGCGCCGCCAGTAGCAGAACAGGCCGATGCCCGCCACGCCCAGACTCAGCGAATTGGCGATCCAGAAACCGCGCGCGCCTTGCAGCCACGCGGGCACCGCGCCACCCACATCGAAGCCGAGCAGATAACCGCCGCCCAGCCCGATGCCCCACAGCGCGATCGCGTAGATGATGGTCGGCACGAGCATCACCTTGTAGGCGCGCAGGATGAACGCCGTGGTGATCTGCAAGGCGTCACACAGGTGATAGAGGAAGATGATCAGCACGAGCGGCATGGCGGCGGCGATCACGTTGGCGTCCGGCGTATAAGCCGCGATGATCTGCGGCCGCGCGGCGAGCAGGATCACGCCGTACGCGAACGCCAGGACGCAGGCCATGCCGATGCCGTGACCCGAGATCGAACGCGCCTCGTCGAACTTTTGCGCGCCGAGCGCCTGCGACACGAGCGTCGACGACGCAATGCCGATGGACAGCGGCGTCATGTAGAGCACCGCGCCGAGATTGCCCGCGATCTGGTGCCCCGCGAGCGTGGTCGTGCCGAAGCGCGAGATGAAAAGCGCCATGAAGGTGTACGAGGTCACTTCGATGAGATACGATAGTCCCATCGGAATGCCGAGTCGCAACAGCGCGATCTGACGCCGCAGCACCGGCCAGCAGAAGCGCGAAAAGATGCCGAACGGCCGGAAGAATTCGACCCTGAGCATCACCGTGATGCCGACGATTGCCGAGACCCAGTTGATCAGCGAACTGGCGAGCGCGCAGCCAGGACCGCCGAGCGCGGGCACGCCGAGGCCGCCGAAGATGAACCACGTATTGAGAGGAAACTTTAGCACGAGGCCGCCGACCTGCAGGAACATCACGAGGCGCGGCTTGCTGACCGCGTTCGCGAGCGAACTGTAGACGCGGAAGGCGAGACTCGCGGGCAGCCCGAACGACAGAATGCGCAGATAGTCCACCGTACGGTCGTGTAGCGCGGGCGGCGCCTTCGCGGGGCTCAATAGCGGCTCGGGATGGTACAGCAGCGTGAAGCCGATGATCGTCAGCAGCGCGGCGAGCCAGAACGCCTGCCGGGTTTCCTCGCCGATCTCGCTTTCGCGGCCCGCGCCGAAGAGTTGTCCTGCGATCGGCTGCAAGGCGACGAGAATCCCCGTCAGGCCGATGTACACCGAAATATAGACCGACGAGCCAAGCCCGAGCGCGGCGAGATCGGTCGCGGAGAAACGGCCGACCATCGCGGTGTCGATCACGCCGAAGGCGATCACCGCGAGCTGGCCGATCAGCACTGGCCACGCGAGCACACCGATCCTGCGCACGTCGCTGAACATGCCGGTGGCGGCGTACGAAGTGTCGGATGGAGCGGCCATGCGCTTACTGCGAGCGGCGCAGGCTGCGCGGACGCAGCGGCTTCGGCGCGGGCGGCGTCGGGCGCTGGATGCGCACGTAGAGGCGGAAGCGTTCGTCGCGGTCGGTCACGCGCCGCCCTTCCCAGACGAGCTTCCATTCGGTGTTCGAGATCGACGGCGGATCGCCGTAATCGGCGCGGTCCTGACGCAAGATGACGTCGCAATCTTCATCGAACGCGAAGTGCATGCCGCCGAAATACGCGAAGGTCGCGATCTGCGCATCGCCCAGTCGCTCGGGCGAAATGCAGTTGTAGTCGGGCAGCAGATGTTCGGCGATCTGCTCGGCCACATCGCGATAGGTCCGGCTGTAGTTGACGACCGGCAGCCACAAAGTCATCAGCAGCACCCACATCAGCGTGGTGCCCGTGCTCGACAACACGACGGAGCGCCACAGCACCTTCGGATGACGCGCGAGCCGCCAGCGCGCGAGCAGGAACCAGCCAACCGTCACCGCGATCGCACACAGGAACGACAGCAGCTTGAATTCCGGATGAAACCCCGGCGCGAGACGCGCGAGGTTGCGCGCCATGGACGCCGGAAAGCCGATCATGCCAGCCGTCCAGACGAGCCAAACCAGCGAGCCGATGATGGTGAAGCTCAACATCGCGAACCAGTCGATCGCATTGATCACGCCGCGCTTGAGGGTCGGCAGCGCGAAGGTCGCGAGCACCGAAAGCGGCGGCAGGAGCAGCATGAACAGGCGGTTGGTTTCATGCGCCTGCAGCACGACCAGCACCAACAGCGGCCCAATGATCGACAAGGGCACCGCGACGTGCGGCAAGCGGCGCATGCCGCCCCAGCTCACGAACGCCCAGATGGCCAGCGGCCACGCGGGCCACGTGAATAGTGGCAGGTTCTTGATGGCGTAGCCGAAGATCGAGCCGGGCGTGCCGGAAAAGAACGAGAAGCTGTTGCGCCACCACTGACGCAGCCACCAGTCGCCGTCGTCGGGGAAGAAGTGCAGGGTGGGCAGCACCCACGCGGCGATTAGAAGCACCGCGATCGGCAAGCCGAAGATCAAGAGCGGCAGCGCGCGCACCTGCTTAACGATGATCGTCATCGCCAGCGTGCAGAGCAGCAGCGCGAACACCAGCACCGGCGAACTCGACAGGCCGACCACGCCGATCGCGACGCCCCATACGATGGCGCCATGCAGCGGCTTGTCGAGGCTGCGCACGAGGCCGTAGATGAGCATCGCGGTGCCGGCGAACTGTGCGAGTTGCGGCGTGGTTTTGTGGCCGAGCTCGGCGAGACCGAAGCACGCGAGCAGAATCAGCAGCGCGCCGTCGGCGAGCGTGCGGCCGTAGTCGCGCGGTTCCGGCTCGCCGCCGAATGCGTATTTGAAAGGCTGCGCCTCGTCGCGCCGTCCTAACAGATAGGCCGAATACCAGACAAAAGCGCACGCGAGGCATAACAGCAGACCGGTCACCACGCGCGATGCATTGCTCGCATCGACCCATGGGCTCAGCAGCCGGATGGATGACGCGCCGAGCCAGTACATCAGCGGGCCATCGGCAGTGGGCGCCTTGCCGACCAGGTTGGGCAGCAGCCAGTCGCGCGCGTCGCCGTTGGCCATGGTCCACATCACGCCGAAGCCCGCGGCATCCTCGTTTTTCCACGGATCGCGCCCGAACAGGCCGAACGACGCATACGTGATACAGATGGCGAGCAGCAGCCAGCGTGGCAGGGCGCTGGTGGCGGAAGCGGTCAGACGAACGACGGAGCGCATGCGAAAAGGGCTTGATCCATGAAAACGGGCTGCGAGCCATGCGATCGAACGCGGCGAGGCCAGAGCAACCGGCATTGTAGTCGCGCGCCGGTCGATACGGGCAGCCCGGCTGTTACGGTATGCAACAGCCGTTGCGAGAACCCAGTAACGCGGATGCCGGATGATTTCCGCGAAGATGATCTTGCGGAGACAAAAAAAGCAGCCGGAGCTGCTTTTTTAATGCTTCGAAGCCCGACTTACTTTTTCGTGGAGAAGCGTGCGAACTTGTTGTTGAACTTCTCGACGCGGCCGGCCGTGTCCATGATCTTCTGCTGGCCGGTGTAGAACGGGTGCGATTCCGACGACACTTCGATCTTCGCGAGCGGGTAGGTCTTGCCGTTGAATTCGGCGGTTTCGCGCGTCTGGATGGTCGAGCGGGTCACGAACTTGAAGTCGTTCGACATGTCGACAAACAGGACTTCGCGATAATCCGGGTGAATGCCTTGTTTCATGGTCTTTCCTGAGATCTGGCGGTAGCCAACCCGCTGCGCTTGAGTAAGCAGCCTGCGCGAGTCACTCGCCTAGGGTCTAAAAGAAATAACTATGCCAGAAAATCAATCGCTTGACACTTTTTCGCAGGTTTCGCGCGATTCACGACAGCGCGCCGACGCCCGCTGGGTCCTGCCTGTAGTAGCGCGCGAGCAGCCGGTAAAGCTCCGGATATTCCGCCTCGAAGGGCTTGGGCGTGACGAAGAGCGCCTCGCTGCAAACCGCGAAAAACTCCGACGGATGATCCGTCGCGTAAGGATCGATCAGCGATTCGCGCTCGAAACGCGCCCAGCGGCGCTGCGGCACGGCATCGACGCGCGCGCAGAACTGATCGTAGGCGTTGTCGAAGATATCGTTCCAGGCGGTAGAGTCGAGCGGCGCGTGCCAGCGGCGGAACAGCGGCGGATGCCCGTCGGCCTCGCCCGCTAGCATGTCGATCTTGTGCGCGAATTCGTGGATGACGACGTTGTACGCGTCCGAGCCGTCGGCCATCTGCGCATCCTCCCACGATAGCACGACCGGACCGCCTTCCCACGCCTCGCCGCTCGCATCGTGCTCGACTTCGTGGACGACACCGTCCTCGTCCTCAACCGTTTTGCGGATGATGAACTCGCTCGGATACACGATTACGCCGACCCAGCCGCGATACAGTTCAAGATCGAGATTGAGCACCGGTAGGCACGTCTGCGCGGCAATCGAGACGATCATCTGGTCGGTCAGTTCGAGATCGTGCGCGGTCAAGAATTCCTTCTGCGCGATGAACAGGCTCGCGGTCTCCCTCAGGCGCTGAAGATCGGCCCGGCTCAGATGGCCGAAGCACGGAAACGCATCGAGCGTGCTGCGCCAGAGCGCATCGTCGATCGGGTATTTGCGCAGCGCGCGCTCGCGGCGTTGCGCGCTGAACCAGCGGGAGAAGAGATTGGCCATGCGGTTGTTCGTATCGCTTTCTATAAGAGCGGATTGTACGGAGCGCGGGCGCGTCGAAACATAAAAAACCGCCTGACGAAGCAGACAGTTTTCTGTGTGCAGGCAGCGAAGGCGAATTAACCACCGCCGCGACGCATCATGTCGAAGAACTCGGCGTTGTTCTTCGTTTGACGGATCTTGTCGAGCAGGAATTCCATGGCTTCGACTTCGTCCATGTCGTGGATGAATTTGCGCAGCACCCAGACCTTTTGCAGCACGTCCGGCTTGATGAGCAGTTCTTCGCGGCGCGTGCCCGACTTGTTCAGATTGATCGACGGATAGACGCGCTTCTCGGCCAGACGGCGCTCGAGGTGCACTTCCATGTTGCCGGTGCCCTTGAACTCTTCGTAGATCACGTCGTCCATGCGGCTGCCGGTTTCGATCAGCGCGCTGCCGATGATGGTCAGCGAACCGCCTTCCTCGATATTGCGCGCGGCGCCGAAGAAACGCTTCGGACGCTGCAGCGCGTTGGCGTCGACGCCGCCCGTCAGCACCTTGCCCGATGCCGGCACGACCGTGTTGTACGCACGCGCCAGACGCGTGATGGAGTCGAGCAGAATCACGACGTCGTGCTTCATTTCGACCAGGCGCTTGGCCTTTTCGATGACCATTTCGGCCACTTGCACGTGACGCGCGGCCGGTTCGTCGAAGGTCGAGGCGATGACTTCGCCGCGCACCGAGCGCTGCATTTCCGTCACTTCTTCCGGGCGCTCGTCGATGAGCAGCACGAACAGGATGACGTCCGGATGGTTCGCCTTCACCGCGTGAGCGATGTGCTGGAGCATCACGGTCTTGCCGGACTTCGGCGAGGCGACCAGCAGGCCGCGCTGGCCTTTGCCGATCGGCGCGATCATGTCGATGATCCGGCCGGTGACGTTTTCTTCACCGCGCATTTCGCGCTCGAGCGGCAGCGGTTTGTTCGGATGCAGCGGCGTGAGGTTCTCGAACATGATCTTGTGTTTCGAGGCCTCGGGCGGCTGCCCGTTGACTTTGTCCACCTTCACGAGTGCGAAGTAGCGTTCGCCGTCTTTCGGCGTGCGGACTTCGCCTTCGATCGTGTCGCCGGTATGCAGATTGAAGCGGCGAATCTGTGACGGACTGATGTAAATGTCGTCCGTGCTCGCGAGATACGAAGTCTCGGGCGAGCGCAAGAAGCCGAAACCGTCGGGCAGCACTTCGAGGGTGCCGTCGCCGAAGATCGTGTCGCCAGCCTTGGCGCGCTTTTTAAGAATCGCGAACATCAATTCCTGCTTGCGCAGGCGATTCGCATTTTCGATCTCGAGGCCATTAGCCATCTCGATCAGTGCGGAGACATGCTGAGACTTGAGCTCGGATAAATGCATACGGATTTCCCGCCAGGGAGGAGAGGTGCAACAGAAAGATTTGGGAGAAGAGGTGAGCGGAACCGCTCTGAGACTTAGTACTTCTTTATGTACTTCTTGAACTCTTGTACATATAGAGCATAACACACGCCGTAAATGGCTCGAAAAGGCCAAGGGCGGGACTTTCGGGCTGATGTTGTCGTTCGACAACATCAGCAGGCTTTATTCTTAGCGCCGTCACCGTTCGCCGTTACGTTCAATCAGGCGCGATGGCGAACCGCAGAGCAGGGCTCGCCGGGATGCCGTTAAAGGTTGCTGTCGAGGAACGCGGTGAGCTGGGACTTGGACAGCGCGCCGACCTTTTGCGCGGCCACTGCGCTATTCTTGAACAGGATCAGCGTTGGGATGCCGCGCACGCCGAACTTCACCGGCGTCGACTGATGCTCGTCCACGTTGATCTTCGCGATCTGCAGGCGATCGCCGTAATCCCTCGCGACCTCGTCGAGGATCGGGGCAATCATCTTGCACGGACCGCACCATTCGGCCCAGAAATCGAGCAGGACAGGTTTATCTGACTTGACAACGTCCTGTTCGAAGGACGCGTCGCTGATGTGCTTGATTGACTCGCTCATTGTCTGAATACCTTTATTGATTCGAGGCCCGTGTTTGATTGCTCGCAACGATACATCAAAACGGAAAAGGGTTTGGTCGCCGCACGGTGAGGGAAACCCGTACGCCGATTCGACTCACGCCTGCCGGCAAAATGATCCGCGACAGACTGAAAACCCGCCGTCACGGATGATTCGCATGTCATCTTAGCCTACTTTGCTATCCGTTGCCGGGTGCCGATAGTGGTTCCGATGATGGGCATTTGAGGGCGGAAATGCGCAATGCAAGAGGGGAGTCTCGGGTGTGATCTCGGCGTGCATGAGGAGCGGTCCGAGCCTTCCGGGCGACGCATCGGCCATGCTACAATTTAGCGTGACGGGCCTCCTCGCATGGCGGCGCGGTCAACTTGGTCAGGTCGGGAACGAAGCAGCCACAGCCGTTTTCCACCAGTGCCGAGGGTCGGGCTCGTCACCTTCCGCTGTTTCTTCGCAGTTCTTTCCCCCGTTTTTCTTCCTCATGCGTGCGTGCTCTCGCGCAACATTTCGACTGGAAAATCCGCGCACCGTCACCACTTTGGATCTCCCCGGACACTCCGATTCGACGGCGTTTTCCGCGAGTCGTTGCTGATACAATTTCGTGCATGACCTATCAAGTTCTCGCACGCAAATGGCGGCCGAAATCGTTCGAGTCGCTCGTCGGCCAGGAGCACGTCGTTCGTGCGCTCACGCACGCGCTAGATGGCGGCCGCCTGCACCACGCCTATTTGTTCACGGGCACGCGCGGCGTCGGCAAGACCACGCTCTCGCGTATCTTCGCCAAGGCACTCAATTGTGAAACCAGCGTGACGTCGAAGCCGTGCGGCGTGTGTCGCGCGTGCCGGGAAATCGACGAAGGCCGGTTCGTCGATTACGTCGAGATGGATGCGGCGAGCAACCGCGGCGTCGAGGAGATGGCCACGCTGCTGGAGCGCGCGGTGTACGCGCCGGTCGATGCGCGCTTCAAGGTCTACATGATCGACGAAGTGCACATGCTCACGAACCACGCCTTCAACGCCATGTTGAAGACGCTGGAAGAACCGCCGTCGCACGTCAAGTTCATCCTCGCGACCACCGACCCGCAGAAGATTCCGGTCACCGTGCTGTCGCGCTGTCTGCATTTCAATCTGAAGCAGATGCCGGCGGGGCATATCGTTACGCATCTGGAGAACGTTCTCGGGCAGGAGAGCATCGCATTCGAGGCGCAGGCGCTGCGGCTGTTGTCGCGCGCCGCCGATGGCAGCATGCGCGATGCGCTGTCGCTGACCGATCAGGCCATCGCGTATTCGGCGGGCGAAGTCACGGAGGAAGCCGTGCGCGGCATGCTCGGTGCGCTGGATCAAAGCTATCTGATCCGCCTGCTCGATGCACTCGCTTCGAGCGATGGCGCGCTCGTGCTTTCCATCGCAGATGAAATGAGCCTGCACAGCCTGTCGTTCTCGACCGCGTTGCAGGACCTCGCGAGTCTGCTGCACCGGATTGCGTGGGCGCAGTTCGCGCCGGCGTCGGTTCTGGACGAGTGGCCCGAGGCCGATGACATTCGACGCTTCGTGGAGACGCTGTCCGCCGAGCAGATCCAGCTTTTCTATCAGATCGCCACGGTCGGTCGCGGTGAATTGCGTCTCGCGCCGGACGAATACGCCGGCTTCACGATGACGCTCCTGCGCATGCTCGCGTTCGAGCCGGCAGGCGGCCCGGGCGGCGGTGGCGGCCTCGCGGTGAATGCGCCGTCGGGCGCGAAGTCCGCGCGCGGCGCGGCGCTCGCCGGAGCGATGGCCGAACGCGCCAGCGCGCCGGTCGCGTCGAAGGCGCCTGAGCAGTCGACCGCGTCGACTGCATCGACCGATATGCTCGAGAGCAACCCCGCGACCGAAGCGCAGCCTGTCGCCGCGCAGGACGCCGCGCTGCCCGCCGCCGCGAAACAGGCCGTCGAGCAGATCGCGCAGGAGATCGCACCTGCCGCACTCGCCACGACGCCGATTCTGGAAGAGCAACCGGCTGCGCCGCGCGGCGGCAACAGTGGCGTGAGCACCGCGCTCGAAGTCCTGCGCAGCGCAGGCATGCGGCTGTCGTCGGACCGTGGCGGCCGTGGTGCCGGAGCGTCGGGGGTGCCCGCCGTGCAACCCGTGCCGAAGCCTGCCGCCATACCCGCCGTGCAGGTCAAAGTGCCGACGCCGCGCCGCGAAGCGACGCCGGCTTCCTCACCAGCGCAGGCGCCCGCGCCGCAAGCGAAGCGTCCCGTCGATACCCGCGACTTCCCGCCGTGGGAAGAGATTCCGCCGGACGACTACGCGCCGGCCGCATTGTCCGAGGCGGACTATTTCGCGCCGCCCGACGACGGCTTCGTGCCCGCGTTCGACAGCGGCCCCGACGACATGCGCTTCGGCGGCGAAGCGTCGCCATCGCCCGCGCCGAAGCTTGACACCGCGCCGCTGCCGCCCGCCGTGCCGCTCGACGCGCTCGGGCTCGCGATCGAATGGCCCACGCTCGCGGCCGATCTGCCGCTGAAAGGCGTCTCGTACCAGCTCGCCGTCAACAGCGAGCTCACCGCCTGCGACGCCCAGTCGATCACGCTCGCCGTCGCCGTGCAGATGTACGCCGACAACGCACACGTCGCCAAGCTCAAAACCGCGCTCGCCGAAAAACTCGGCCGCGCGCTCGAGGTCAATGTCTCTGTTGGGCCCGCGCGCCGTACCGCCGCCGCGCTCGACGCGCAGCATCGCGCGAAGCGTCAGCAGGAGGCCGAGCAAGAGATCAGGCAGGACCCGTTCGTACGCTCGCTGATCCGCGATTTCGGTGCGAGCATCGTGCAGGGTTCAATCAAGCCGATCGCCGCATCGGGCGCGAACCCGACTTGAATGACCGGCGCGTCGTCCTTGGCGGCGTCGCGCATCACATCGAATGCCTGGCGCCGCGTCCGCCGTGCGCCCGTCCGCCACACGTTCTAGCCAGTTTCCAGCGGAGCCGAATTATGATAAAGAATCAACTCGCCGGGTTGATGAAGCAAGCCCAGCAGATGCAAGAGAACATGAAGAAGATGCAGGACCAGCTCGCGCTGATCGAAGTCGAAGGCCAGTCCGGCGCCGGCCTCGTGAAGGTGACGATGACCTGCAAGAACGACGTGAAGCGCGTGTCGATCGACCCGAGTCTGCTCGCCGACGACAAGGGCATGCTCGAAGACCTGGTCGCCGCCGCGTTCAACGACGCCGCGCGCAAGGCCGAAGCCACCACGCAGGAAAAGATGAGCGGTATGACGGTCGGCATGCCAATGCTGCCGGGCTTCAAGCTGCCGTTCTGATCGCGCGGCGCATCGGGCACATGCGTCCGGTGGGCGACGTCAAGGAAAACATGAAACAACCTTCAGCCTTGTCGGCGCTCGTCGAAGCGCTGCGCGTGCTGCCCGGCGTCGGACCGAAATCGGCGCAGCGCATGGCGTATCACCTGATGCAGCACGATCGCGCCGCTGCGGAAAAGCTCGGCCAGTCGCTGTTGTTCGCGACCGAGCATCTGAAGCACTGCGCGAAGTGCAATACCTTCACCGAAGCGGAGATCTGCGAAGTGTGCAGCGACGAGGAGCGCGACCCGGCGCTGCTGTGCGTCGTCGAAACGCCCGCCGACCAGATCATGCTCGAGCAGACGCTCACCTATAAAGGGCTCTATTTCGTGCTGATGGGGCGCTTGAGTCCGCTCGACGGCATCGGGCCGAAGGAAATCCATTTCGAGCGGCTGATCCAGCGCTCGCTCGACGGCAAGGTGCAGGAAGTCGTGCTCGCGACCAACTTCACCAACGAAGGCGAGGCGACCGCGCACTATCTTGCGCAGACGCTCAAGTCGAAGGGGCTGAAAGTCATGCGGCTCGCCCGCGGGGTGCCGGTCGGCGGCGAACTCGAATACATCGATGCGGGCACCATCGCGCGCGCGATGCTCGACCGCCGCTCCGTTTAAAGGAACACCATCCGATGACAGAAAACGAAGCCCTCGCGCTCGCGACGCATCGCCACTACAAGGTCGGCTTGTATCGCGTGATCGGCGTGGCGCGGCATTCGGAAACCGAGGAAGCGATGATCGTCTACGAACATTTGTGGCCGCACGAACGCGGCTTGTGGGTGCGTCCCGCCGCGATGTTCAACGAAACGCTCGCCGACGGCACGCCGCGCTTCAAGCCGCTCGACATCCCGCTCTAAGAAAAGAACACAGGAAGGAGACGACACCATGAGCGCAACGGGTTTGCCAAACGCAGGACCACTCGCAGGCGTGAAGGTACTGGAACTGAGCACGCTCATCGCCGGGCCGTTCGCGGCGCGCTTCATGGGCGAGTTCGGCGCGGACGTCATCAAGATCGAAGATCCGAACGGCGGCGACCCGCTGTGCAAATGGCGCAAGCTCTATCCCGAAGTGGGCGGCACGTCGCTGTGGTGGGCGGTGCAGGCGCGCAACAAGAGATCGGTGACGGTGAATCTCAAGGCCGAGGAGGGCAAGGAGATCGTCAGGCGGCTCGCGAAGGAAGCCGATATCGTCATCTAAAATTTTCGGCCCGGGCTGCTCGAAAAGCTCGGGCTCGGCTATGACACGCTATCGGCCGACAATCCCGGCTTCGGTGCGATCGCCGAATCGATGGGCGGCTTGCGGTATATCACCGGTTACCCGGAACTGCTGCCGCCGCGTATCGGCATCTCCATCGGCGATTCGATCGCGGCGCTGCACGGCGTGATCGGCGCGCTGATGGAGATGCATCACAAGCAGATCAACGGCGGTAAAGGGCAGGTCGTCGACGTCGCGCTGTACGAAGCCGTCTTCAACATGATGGAAAGCGTGGTGCCCGAGTACGGCGTGTACGGCATGGTGCGCGAGCGCACCGGCGCATCGCTGCCGGGCATCGTGCCGTCGAACACCTATCCGTGCCGCGACGGCAGCACCGTGATCGGCGGCAATAGCGATCCGATCTTCAAGCGCCTGATGAACGCCATCGACCGCGCCGATCTCGCCGACGATCCCGCGTTCGCCTCGTCGATTTCCTGCGTGCACGGCACGCAGGAAATCGACGAGGCGCTGGTCGTGCTCAACGCCGCCGATGTGCCAGCGGGCCACATCACATCTACAGTGTGGCCGACATGTTCACCGATCCGCAATTCCTCGCGCGCCAGATGCTGCAGCGTTTTCCGTGGCAGGACGGCCGCGAGATCACCCGGCCCAATGTCATGCCCAAACTCTCGGAAACACCGGGCGAAACACGCTGGCTCGGGCCCGCACTCGGTGAACACACGGATGGAGTGCTTCAGACGCTCGGGTATCACCCCGACAATATCGCGAGACTGCGCGCGGCCAAAGTGATCTGAGCCTCGACCCGGACACGCGGGGACAATTAAAAGAGCAGGAGACAACAACGATGAAACGCAGAACGTTCATCGCGAGCGGCGCCGTGCTCGCGAGTGGTGCATTGACGGGCATGCCGTGCGCTTTCGCGCAGGGCATGCCGAAGCAGAGTAAGGTGGTGGCCATCGTGGTCGGCAGAAAGAATCTGTTCTATTACCTGCCGCTCACAATTGCCGAGCGCCGCAATTACTTCAAGGATGAAGGACTCGAGGTCGAGATCAGCGATTTCGCGGGCGGCGCGAAGGCGTTGCAGGCGGCGGCAGGTCGGACGTGGTGTCCGGCGCGTTCGAGCACCCCTTGCTGTTGCAGGCCAAACACCAGTACTTCCGCGAATTCGTGCTGCAGGGGCGCGCGCCGCAGATCATGCTCGCGGTATCGAAGAAGGCGATGCCGAACTACAAGTCGCTCGCCGACCTGAAAGGCAAGAAGATCCGGCGTGACCGCGCCGGGATCGTCCACGTCGATCATGGTATCGTTCGTGCTCGCGAAGGCCGGCCTCAAACCGACCGATATCTTCTCGTTCATCGGCGTCGGCGCGGGAGCAGGCGCGATCGCCGCGCTCGAATCCGGACATATCGACGCCATCGCTAATCTCGATCCGGTGATGACCAAGCTCAATCGCGCGGGCGATATCCGCATCATTTCCGACACGCGCACGCTGGCCGATACGAAAACCGTGTTCGGCGGCAACATGCCCGCGGGCTGCCTGTACGCGTCGCAAAGTTTCATCACGAAGAATCTCGAACACGACGCAAGCCCTCACCAACACGATGGTGCGCGCGTTGAAGTGGTTGCAGGGCGCATCGGGCAAGGACCTGATCGCGACCGTGCCGGAAAGCTATCTGTTCGGCGATCGCGCGCTGTATCTGGACTCGTGGCAGCACGTCAAAGAGGCCTTGTCGCCGGATGCTCTCATGCCCGAAGACTGTCCGGCGACCTCGCTCAAGACGTTGCAGGCGTTCGATGAAACCGTGAAGGGCAAGCCGATCGATCTTTCGAAGGCGTGGACCAACGACTTCGTGAAGAAGGCGCTCGCCACCGTCGAGGCTTAAGCGATGAGCACCTCATCGACTCCGGCGCTCGCACTGGAAGACGTCACCTGCACGTTCGCATCGCGCGAGAATCGCCGTGACCGCTACACCGCCGTGCGCGACACGACGCTGTCGATCGCGCCGGGCGAGTTCGTCTCGGTGGTCGGTCCCACGGGATGCGGCAAATCCACATTGCTGAACGTGTCGGCGGGCTTGCTCGCGCCGTCATCGGGCGCGGTGAGCGTGTTCGGCGAAAAACTCAAGGGCATCACCGGCGCGGGCTACATGTTTCAGGCGGACGGCCTGATGCCGTGGCGCTCCGCGCTCGACAACGTGACGGCCGGGCTCGCGTTTCAGGGCATGGGGAAGCGCGAAGCCGACGCGCGCGGCGAGGAATGGCTCAAGCGGCGCGTGGGTCTGGGCGGCTTCGGCGACCGCTACTCGCATCAAGTCGGGCGGTATGCGCAAGCGCGTCGCCATGGCGCAGACGCTGATTCTCGATCCCGACATCATCCTGATGGACTAGCCGTTCTCCGTGCTCGACATCCAGACGCGGCAGTTGATGGAAAACGAACTGCTCGACCTGTGGGCGGCGAAGCGCAAGGCCGTGCTCTTCATCACGCACGATCTCGACGAAGCCCTTTCGATATCTGGGAATGGTTCACCGGCGGCGAGATTTATCTGTACCTGTGGGTCACGCTGATCGAGACCGTGCTCGCCTTCGCGATCGGCACCGTGTCCGGTCTCGCGGTTGGACTGTGGCTTGCGCTCGCGCCGATGGCCAGCGCGTTGCTCGACCCGTACATCAAGGCCGCGAACTCGATGCCGCGCGTGATCTTCGCACCGATTTTCGCCGTGTGGTTCGGGCTGGGCATCTGGTCGAAGGTCGCGCTCGGCGTGACGCTGGTGTTTTTCATCGTGTATCAGGGCGTGAAGGAAGTCAGCCCAGTCGTGCTCGCCAACGCGCGCATACTTGGCGCGAACCGCAAGCAGTTGTTGCGGCACGTTTATCTGCCGAGTGCGACGAGCTGGGTGTTCTCGAGCCTGCATACGTCGGTCGGGCTCGCGTTCGTCGGCGAATATCTCGGCTCGGCATGCCGCATCGGCTATCTGATTCTGCAGGCGGAAGGCACGTTCGACATCAACACGGTGTTCGCGGGCATTCTCGTGCTCACGGCGTTTGCGCTGATCCTCGACGGACTGGTGGCGGTCGTCGAGCGGCGCCTGATGAAATGGCAGCCCAAAAGCGGCGAGACCGAAAAACTTTAGCCTGTCATCTGCGTATGGTCTGATAGGCGCCTGTGCAGGGCTCCCCACGTTTCGATTGACCGGTTGTGTCGCGGCCAATCGTGTCAATTTGATGCACGCACGGTGGTTCTGTGTTTTTCAGCAGGCGGCGGGTATAAGCTTGCGCCCGTTTGTTTGTGGCGGGTGCGAGCGACACGCTCTGGGCACCGATGCTTCCGCATGGCCGGCATAGCGTTCCATTCACGCGATTTGCGCATCAACGGAAATGAGATTGAAGACCGACACCACGGTTGCGGTGGCTTTGCCACAACCGATCGGAGACAGCCTGATCGGGTTCGTCCTCGTCAATAATCTCGTGCGCAACAATTATAAGCCGGTCGTGTTTGGTTGGGTGGCGGAACAGCTCGCGGACTGGCTGCCCGCCGTGCATGTCGCGCGGATTGCGCCGCGCGACATGCACGGCAGGGCGCGTTCGATACCGTCATCGAATTGCGTCCGACCGACTACGCGCGAAGCCTCCTGAGCCGCACGGGCCGCACGCTGTGCTTCGCGCAGTTGCCCGAATACGGCGGATCGAAACAATATGGTCGAGCGTGTGGTCGATATCGCGGCGAATGTGCTGCATCTCGCTCGAACGGGCTGACCGTGCCCGCCGGCGTCGTGCGCGGGCGCTTCGTCGACCGGGTCGTGATTCATCCCACCGACAGTCATCCGGAAAAGATGTGGGGACGCCGCAAGTTCCTCGATCTGTCGAAGCGGCTAACGCATCGCCGCTTGCTGCCGAGCTTTCTCGTGGCGCCCGCCGAATTCGACGGCTGGGGCGATATCGCGCGCGATGGTCACGAGCGAGGTGCACGTGCTGCCGCATCTGAGCGAGGTCGCCACGTGGATCGCGGAATCGGGCTGGTTCATCGGCAACGACTCCGGCCTCGGGCATCTCGCGTCGTCCATCGGTGTGCCGACGCTCACGCTCTTCATGCGGCGCGGACTTGCGCGTTCGTGGCGACCGGGTTGGGGGGCCGGGCGCGATCGTGCTGCCACCATCGGTGGTGCCGTTCGCCGCGCTCAAAGAGCACTTCGGCAACGCCTGCTGAGCGTGCGCCGCGTGCACGCGGCGTTCGACCTGCAGGGGTTGAGCGCGCGGAGCGTGCAAGTTCCAAAGGCGTTGGCCTTGCGCAACGTCGATGCCGTGCGGCGCGCGGGTATCGTGACGGATGCCTGAGGACGAGAAAAATCGCCATGTTGGTGGCGCCGCGACTCACCGCACCAAGCGCGTCACATCTCGATCACAATCTTCCCGGTGACACGGCGATTCATCATGTCGTCGAGCGCCTGTGTGGCGTGTCGTCGAGCTTATAACGCCGGGTGACGACCGGACTAAGCTCGCCCACCTCGATCCACTCGGCCATCGTCGCGAACTCCTGACCGGCGAGCGCATGCGCGCGCCGCATGTGATCGCCCCAGAACACGCCGACGATGCTCGCGCCCTTGAGCAGCGCGAGATTGAGCGGCAGCTTCGGGATTTCGCCGTTCGCGAAGCCGATCACCAGATAACGCCCGCGCTAGCCGATGCTGCGGAACGCCGGTTCCGCGTACGCGCCGCCGACCGGATCGAAGATCAGATCGGGACCGCGGCCGTCGGTCAGCGCCTTGATGCGTTCGCGCAAGTCCTCGTTCGCATAGTCGATGCCGGCATCCGCGCCATGCTGTTTGCAGAACGCGAGCTTTTCCTGGCTCGACGCTGCCGCGACCACGTGCGCGCCTAGGATCTTGGCGATCTGGATCGCCGCCAGCCCGACGCCGCCCGCCGCGCTGAGCACGAGCAGCGTCTCGCCTGCCTTGATCTGCCCGCGATCGACGAGCGCGTGATACGACGTGCCGTAAGCGAGCGTGAACGCGGCGGCGGCGGAGAAATCGACGTCGTCGGGCAATAGGATGCAGGTGGACTCGTGCGCGCGCTCCTGCTCGGCGAATGCGCCTTGCGCCGTGTACGCGTTTCGATGGAAAGCGTGTCGGATAATCCATGTTCGTTGCAGCGTACGGCGCGCATGTCGTCTCCTTGGTTGGCTGCCTAAGTGTAGGGCAGAGCGCACGGTGTTGCAGAGCGTTCCATGCTTGCCTTTCAGTCGTTCGCGTGCCATGTTTCCTCGGTTACAATCGTCGGATGCGAATCCTACTTAGCAATGACGACGGTTATCTGGCGCGCGGCATCAATGTGCTGTATGCGGCGTTGCAGCCGCTCGGTGAAGTCACAGTCATGGCGCCGGAGCAGAACTGCAGCGGCTCGTCCAACTCGCTCACGCTGTCGCGCCCGTTGAGCATTCATCAGGTGCCTAACGGCTTCAATTTCGTCAATGGCACGCCCACCGACTCAGTGCATATTGCCTTGACTGGCATGCTCGAGCACAAGCCCGACCTCGTGGTATCGGGTATCAACAACGGCCAGAACGTCGGCGAAGACACGCTGTATTCCGGCACGGTCGCGGCGGCCACCGAAGGTTTCATGTTCGGCATTCCGTCCATCGCGTTCTCGCTGGTCGGGCGCGACTGGCTCTATCTCGACGATGCCGCGCGGGTCGCGGCCGAGATCACCGCGCATTTCCTCGCCCATCCGATGCCGGGCCATCCGTTGCTGAACGTGAACATTCCGAGCCTGCCATACGACCAGCTCGGCGAGTGGAAAGTCACGCGCCTGGGCAAGCGGCATCCGTCGCAGCCGGTGATTCGGCAGACCGATCCGCGCGGCAACCCGATCTACTGGATCGGCCCGTCGGGCGATGCGCTCGACGCCAGTGAAGGCACGGATTTTCATGCGCTGGCCAACGGCTTCGTGTCGATCACGCCGCTGCAACTCGATCTCACGCATACGAAACTCATGGCCGAGACGCGCGAATGGGCGCGTGCCGGGAGCCATCGCTCATGAGCGACGAGCGCGCCAAGCGCTTCCCGCTGGCGCTTACGGATCTGGTACGCGAGCCGCGCAAGCCCGCCGGCCGCGCCGACGCGTCGTGCGGCAAGGGCACGGACGTAACCGTCGGTGTGGTGAAGTCGCCGGCGAAGCTCGCATCGGTCACGCAGCCCGGCGGCTCCAAGAGCGCATTCGGAGCGGCGAAACCGGTTCCGGCCGCGACCAAGCGCACCACGCACACATCTCATGCGCGCCCGAGTGCATTGCGCACCGCGCCGCGTGGCACCGAGCGCGATCTGAACGCCGCCTCGGTCGCCACGAAGAAGGGCGCGCCCAACGTCGCGTTGGCAAGCGTGCAGATGCTGACCTCGGAACGGGTCCGCGAGCGTATGGGCGAACGGCTGCGCGGCAACGGCGTCACCGACCCGCGCGTGTTCAACGCGATGTCCGTGGTGCCGCGCCACATGTTCGTCGATCCGGGGCTGGCCGCGCAGGCTTATGAAGATGCCGCGCTGCCCATCGTACATCACCGGACCATTTCGAAGCCGTCGGTCGTCGCGCGCATGATCGAACTCGTCGCGACTGGCCGTACGCTCGAGAGAGTGCTGGAGATTGGCACGGGCTGCGGCTATCAGGCGGCGGTGCTATCGCAGGCGGCGAAAGAGGTGTATTCCATCGAACGCGTGCGGCCGCTTTCGGAGCGCAGGTGGTTGCGCTGCGTAAAGCGCGGCCTGCGTGGGGTGCGGCCAAGATTGCCCGTCGCATGAGCGATTGGGGTGGTCGCACGCACGCCTTCGCCGAGCACCGTGACGCGCATCTTGCATCGAGACACGG
>LFJI01000591.1 GCA_001235855.1 Candidatus Burkholderia brachyanthoides | reverse complement strand
CACGTGCCTGACTCGATCGCAACGCTGCGCTGGCAAATTGCTGCTCACATCTTCGAGATTAGTCTGACGGTGTGGCAGTATTAGTCTGACGGTGTGGCAGTGTAACGAACGTTGAAAATAAGAAAGTCGCATGTTTTGAGTTCAATGCAAATGAATACCTCCTGACGGGCAAAGTCGCAAAGAGACGTACCTGTGGTGTTCATCTCGACCGCAGCTAGGTAACGAGCTCAACAGAATTCATCTCTTATTTCTTTTTTAGCAACTTTGCCTGGTCAGAACTAGTTAAGACGCCCGAGCTTTCTCGGCAAATAACGCAAAGTACAAAGTACTCTTTAGACTAGCTCTTATTTTGATGCCTTCATTTTCTGGTCTAAGGTCTAACACAATTTACGTAATACCTAATCCATCGGTCGAACATTCATTCGCATATAAACAAGCTACGCGTCGCCGAAGTGTTCGTGGATGCACTCCAAAATGCGCAGCAAGCTGACGTGAGTTCCAATGATTCCTTTCTCGCAAGATAATCGCTTCAAAGCACTGCTCTGAAGTCATCGACGGCTGCCGGCCGAGTCGCTTTCCTTCGAGACGAGCCGCCACCATCCCCGCGCGAGTGCGCTCACTGATTAGGGCCCGTTCAAACTCAGCCAAAGCAGCCATCATGTGGAAAATGAGGCGGCCGCCCGATGACATGGTATCGATGTTTTCGGTCAAGGACTGAAAACGAATCTGTCGTCGGCCTAATTGGTCCAGTAGCTTTACCAGATGCGTAAGCGAGCGGCCGAGACAATCGAGCCGCCAAACCACAAGCTTGCCACCAGGCTTAAGACGGCGTAGAGCACGCTCCAGACCGGGCCGTGAAGTTTTCGCTCCAGAAACCCCATGGTCTGTAAAGATTCTGACGCAACCCGCCGACTCTAATGCAAGTGTTTGCAATGAGAGGTTTTGCTCCTCTGTCGATACCCTTGCATAACCGATTATCAAGTATTTGTCCCCGTTTTCGAATGGTTCAGTCAATATTGTTTCAAGCGCATACCTCAAACTTGCGAAATTGTTTTGAGGCCAAAATTGTCGAAGCGAGTAGCGATTTCCTTACGTCGCTACTTTTGCGTTCGAGTTTTGCCAGTTTCGCCTATCCAAAGCGCATATATTTGACATTTTGCGCATACATCTTTGTCCATTTGCGCACGATGTACGATGTGCTATTACCCTATTCCTTATAATACCGGATGCATGGCGGATCAGGCGCTCTCTCCAACCGGGTTTTACTCCACCCGGACTGCCACCGGCAGGTGCACGTTGGTAAACTTGTCGTAACTAAGG
>LFJI01000590.1 GCA_001235855.1 Candidatus Burkholderia brachyanthoides | reverse complement strand
ACCGAGTTGTTACCAGCTCCGCATGTCCGGGTAGGGAACGGTTGATGCAACAACCGGTTTCATCAAGTCATACCTGCTCCTGTGAAACAGGAACTCACGCGACTTGCAGGTCGCACGAACACCTGCTTCGCCTCGGCGAATGTCGCCACGCTGTCATCGACCGGTGCAGGCGTACGCTCGATGGCGACACGCCCCGCGCGGCGTTCGATGCGCGCGTTCTCGTTCTGGTACTGCGCGATGAGTTTCGCACCGGCGCGTTTAGCGATACGGCCCGCATTGCGCAAAGCTTCTCGTCTCGCAGCGCTTTACCTGCTGCAAGCACGAGTACGACCGGCTCGCCGCTCCTGAGCGCGTTTAGCGCACGATCGAATTGTGCATCGGCGGGCAAGGTCGATGGCATAGGAGCGAACTGCGGAGCGCGCGTGTTCTGCGTATGCGTCCACGCGACATCGGTCGGAAGAACGAGCGTCGCGATGCGTCCCGGCGCGGTGTTCACATGATCCGCCGATGCGTGCGTATACACCCAGTCCGACACCGTGCGCGCGGTGCCTTCCACATCGTCCACCAGTGGAGAATCCGCGAGCTTGTGACCTTGCCGATGCTCGCAGACTATATTGACCATAGGCGATTGTGCGCGCCGCGCGTTATGCATATTCGCGAGTCCGTTGGCGAGCCCGGACGCGAGATGCAGCAGCGTCGCGGCGGGCTTGTCTGTCATGCGCGCATAGCCGTCGGCCGCGCCGGTGACCACGCCTTCGAACAGGCCGAGCACGCAACGCATGCCTTCGTGCTGGTCGAGCGCGGCGACGAAGTGCATTTCCGACGTACCTGGATTGGCGAAGCACACGTCGATATCGCCCGCAAGCAAGGTCTCGACCAATACGCCTGCACCGTTCTTCGTTTCACCTTGCATGTGCTTCTCCATGCGTTGAGCGTGATTCTGTTCAGTCGAGATGCAGATCGAGATCCTTGACGATCGATTCCCACTTGTTCAATTTGCCGTTGACGAACTGCCTGAATTGCGTCGGCGAACTCTTGACGGGAATCGCGCCGAGCGGTGCGAGCTTCTTTTGCACGTCGGGGTCTCCTGCATCGACTTTTTGATTTCTTCGCCGAGTTTGGCGACGATATCCGGCGGCGTAGCGGACGGGGCGAACACGCCGTACCACGATGTCACTTCATAGCCCGGGAAGCGCTCGCCCACCGCCGGCAAGTCCGGTGCGAAGGGCGAGCGTTGCGCGCTCGTCACCGCGACGCCGACCAGTTGATGACACGAATGCAACAAGGGACTTTTCCGATTTCATGGTTCGGCGTAAGCAGCAAC
>LFJI01000589.1 GCA_001235855.1 Candidatus Burkholderia brachyanthoides | reverse complement strand
GAGCTAGAAGCTCAGTGAGTTCAAATCCAGTTTTAAAGCAAGTAAATGTCATGGTAGAGCACAAACAAGAGTAAACACATATGAAGGGTTGACATATAAAGAGGGTTTGGTGGGGTGAAATTTTTGACGAGGCGATGGACCAACCAGCCACCCCATACCATATGACGTGGCTGGGTGTTCCTCGACCCATCTTCATTTCTGGCATCGACAACATCGCATGCCCACTGGTATAGTTTGACGCTAGCCACGCTACGCGTCGAGTATCATAACCTTCCGCTACTTCTTGGATCCATCTAATAGGTTGGTATTATCATGATAAACCAGGGGATGTCCGCTTCAGAGGACAGGGATTACGACCAGGCCCTTTTGTCGGCTCGTAATTGCCTTCACTCCAAGCGTAAGGGTGGTACCACTCAAGCATGCACTTTGAGATCGCGTTCGATCGTATTTCATCAACATGTATATTCAAGTCACGCAAGTCGAGCAAGAAACAATTCACGCAAGTTACAAGTCGAGCAAGTATAAAGTCACCCATGTAACAAATCACGCATGTAGAATTCAAGCAAGTTTCAAATATCACTCACGCACTTTATCAAGTATCCATGCAATGAAATATTTTCCAACAGGTCTGTGTGACAAAGTAGGCCACACAGACAAAATATTTTCCAAGTTTGGTCTCAACCCATTTAGGCTTAAGACTGAGTCTCAAGTTTTTCATGACATTTATCACGAGGCATTCAAGTCAGGTATACATGTAAATTCTACAATCATATAGCAAGTTAACTTTGATTCTAGGGTTTCAAGAAAAGTGATAGATTGGAAAATCCAGTTTGGTTTAAAGAAAAACCTTTCCTTAAAACCCTAAGATCAAATCTCACATGTCAAATATCACGTTCAAATCATTTTCAAGTACCATGACAAGTTTTACAAAACAAATTCTGGAAAATGAACTCACCGTCAAGCTTATTCCTCAGAACTCGGCGCAACTTCAGTGCCCTGATCACTTTCTTGCTCTGCAAGTAAGTGACGTATTTTAGTTTAGAATTTAATATTTTTAAATTCTAATCAAATTTATAAACTATTAGTTTTATTGTTAATATTCTTATATTATTATTATTGTTATATATTTTTTTTTAATATGGTCACGCCGCGGCGTGCCGTCACAGTCTTCCATTTTAGGGTTATCTCGCGACGTGCCGTTTTGTCAATATTCCCAACCTAGTTCCGATGCTCAATGTTAATCCATAGTGATATAGAATTGAAACTCTTTTAATCTTGTTTAATACTTTAATCTTAGATTACATATTCAAATTACAAGTCAATTA
>LFJI01000588.1 GCA_001235855.1 Candidatus Burkholderia brachyanthoides | reverse complement strand
AGCTCGCCGGCAACTATCTGGCCTTCGCCGTACTCGCCTGCGCCTTTGGAGCGCTACTGAGAATGTGAACAGATCCTAGCAGCAGGCGGAGAAGTATTTCGGCGCGCTGCGAACGGCGGTCAGGTGCAGATGCCCATGGGACCGACCTTTTCGCCAAGCGTTTCGGCCTGGTTCAGGACAAGTTCGGCGTGTCGTGGATGGTCCTCGGCGGCATGGAAACGCCGCGTTGAGTCTCGGGTTCGAACGTCTCGCGGGTACGCCGCTTGCGCGCCTTTCTTCGTAACGTTCCCAAGGAGAGGCGATATGGAAAGCAACTACGCAGGACGTTCGCAGGAAGATCGCATTGCACGAGACAAGCGTCAGAAGCAGCCCGCGCAGGAGCAGTCGGGTGGCGATATGGCCAGGCCCGGCACCGAAGCCGACAAGGATCACAGCTGCGGCGAGCTGTCTGAGCGCGGCAAGCAGGTGTGGCGCACGGGCTCGGGCATCGACGGAGGCGGAAAGACCTGACCAGCATGTCGGGTTAAAAACGTGGAACAATGCGGGGTGCTATCCGCACTCATGATTTGACAGGAGCTTTCTATGAGCGCCCCGTGCAAAAACAATCACATCAACTCGGACACGCCCCCATCCGCCGATCGTCCGAGTCGCGAGGAAGCTCGCGAGGAAGCCGAAGCCGCCGTGCGCGTGTTGCTGCGCTGGGCCGGCGACGACCCGCGGCGCGAAGGCCTAATCGATACGCCGGCGCGCGTAGTGCGCGCCTACGAAGAGTTCTTTCAGGGCTACGAGCAGAATCCGCACGAGATCCTCTCCCGCACGTTTTCCGAAGTGCAGGGGTATGACGAGATGATCGTGCTGAAGGACATTCGCTTCGAGAGTTATTGCGAGCATCACATGGTGCCCATCATCGGGCGCGCGCATGTCGCGTATCTGCC
The DNA here is from genome assembly GCA_001235855.1 of Candidatus Burkholderia brachyanthoides. Taxonomy (GTDB): domain Bacteria; phylum Pseudomonadota; class Gammaproteobacteria; order Burkholderiales; family Burkholderiaceae; genus Caballeronia; species Caballeronia brachyanthoides. Next base: position 399 of record LFJI01000588.1, on the reverse strand, counting down.
GAACAAGCGGGTGGTCGGCATTTCCAAGCTCTCGCGTCTGGTCGATGCCTTCGCCAAGCGTTTGCAGATTCAGGAAAAGATGACGGCGCAGATCGCCGATACGCTCAACGAGGTGTTACAGCCGATCGGCGTGGGCGTGATTCTGGAAGCGGCCCATCAATGCATGTCGACGCGTGGCGTCCACAAGGCAGGCGTATCGATGGTCACGTCGCGCATGCTCGGCTCGTTCCGCGACGACCCATCCACGCGCCGCGAATTTTTATCCATCGTCGGCAATTCGAATGCGTTCAGCATAGCGAATACTTAAAGGCCAGTTCAAAAAGGTTGCTCAGCTTGGCTGAAGCTGTTCCAGCAGACGAGTGAGCAGGGCAGGCTAGTTTGAGGAATGCTTCGTGAATG
>LFJI01000587.1 GCA_001235855.1 Candidatus Burkholderia brachyanthoides | reverse complement strand
GTTCTGTTCTATTTTGATTTTCGAATAGCCATCAATTGGCACACAACATAATGACATCGCCAAATGAATACGAAATTGACCAACAACTTCAGTTGACGCTATCTCATATTTTCTTCCACACACCCTTTATCGATAGATGAAAAGACGAATGTGTCGCCTAGCGGCATCACTTCCGATGCCTCCGTATTCGTTTCGAGCACTGTGCCAACATTCACGGCACGTTCCCCAAACTCGGTTGCTGCCTGATCTGGTGGAATACTCTTCGGCTCGCCCAGCATCCTTTATGAAACAGTGTACTAACCCATCCCTGATAAATAACTAAATCTCCTCGGTGCACCTATCGAAGGATAAAACTTTCAACCTTGGTGAATTAGAATATTCCATCTGCCAGCGATTATGAAATAGCATATAATTATGTGCTATGCTTGCCATTACACAAAACACAAAAGTGCTTGCTGTTCTCAGAATTATGTCCCACGCGGCAGTCCTGTGGGTCCAGCACCATGTCCCAACCTCGATCACAAGCCTACGTCATAGCCTGATCTATCATCTGTTCACCCGAATGGGTTATGCCCTTGCTGTGGACGAACGACTGAGTACTAAATTTACGACACAGTAAAATTAGCTGTATAGACGGTTACCGTACCTCGATCGTCTTTTTCAGAGTTGAGCGATGTTCTTCAGGCAAGTTTAAGCACGAGCCCCGTTCGCTCTTTCGCTGGCTGTGATGAGAATCTAATGAAGTGCTCGACCGCGCACACCTGCCCAAATGGACAGTTGATGAACATCCACGAGTCCGTAGGATGGGTGTTGACCAGCAGTTTCATTGCTAACGGAGGGTATGAACATGGTGTGGTCACGAGCTCAACGCAGTACTCAGCGAGAGCCGAAGATTGCCAGTATTAGAGCGTTTCTGCGAGCTTTCCGGGTCTTCACACGGAACGAGGGACTATCCTACGCGTTGCGATTTTCGTGCGCCTCAAAACTATAGGAGCACCAAGAGTGTGGGAGCTATCTAGATAGCTCTGCCAAACTGGAAAGACCGCGTTTTGTGTTTGTCTTTGCGCCGCACCATGTGCTGTATTTGTGCTTGGCTTGACCAAACCTCCTTTAGTTTTTGTATTATTTAATGGGGACGATAACTGGTACAAAAGAGGATGCTAATTTGTTGTTTAGAATCACATGGTTATGATACTGCTGAAGAACGGCGAGAGCTAGAGCTAAAGTCAGAAGTGGTGTACGGGGGGAGTTGAGGCGAGAAATTGAAGGCGGTGGTGGTTTTAGCTGAAAATCGGATTGTCGAAGTCGGAAAGCAGCAAATAACAAAACCATCCACTATGAGCA
>LFJI01000586.1 GCA_001235855.1 Candidatus Burkholderia brachyanthoides | reverse complement strand
TGTAGAGCCTCGCTTCGAAGTCGCAAACACGCGTTGACAGTCGGTACGAGATCACATCGAGAGAGCCGAAAGACGGAAGAGGCTGTTCGATAGCAAGAAAACCCTCGATACCCCCTACCCAATTGCGAACATGCGTATTCTGGCCGAGATACTAACATTCATCGCGCAGACCGGAATGAATCCCGCTCACGCACATCAGCTAACGTTGTGTCATTTCAGCTATGCCAGTGATGTGGATGGCTACAAAGTCCGCGACTACAAGTCGCGACGTGGCGACGAGGTACTCTTCGAAATAATTCAAGGAATACCGTCGTCATTTCGAGCGCTACCTTGCCTGGCGACGTTCTGTTTTCCCCGACGATAGCCGCCTATTCCCTGTAGTCCGGTTCGCGGCGTTCGAATCGACTGCTCCTGCCTTTTGGCAGATCCAGCAGGCGTGCAAGCAAGCGGGTGTCCGCTGGATTCCGCCTAGACTTCTGCGAAGCACCAGGATTAATTGGCTTTTGCGACGAAGTGGTGACCATGATCTGATCGCAGAAACGGCGCAACATCGCAAGCAAACGCTGCTTGGGACTTACGAAATCCCATCGCTACAACGCACAATTGGAGAAGTCACGCGATTCGGGCAGTGAGCTGATCCCCACCTTGCCAAGCGTTCACCAATCACTGCTATCGCGCCCGGCGAGTGTGACGGCGAACCTTCCGCAGTGGGAGACATGCCCCAAGACGCGCCAGAACCCGACTGTATCCGTCCATCAGGCTGTCTCTGGTGCGAGCACCATCGCGATATTGATTCGTTAGACTATGTATGGGCATTGAGCTGCTTCAGACATCTCAAAATCCTGGAGACGGGTCGATATCGCCCACCTCAAGGAACAATAGTGACGCATCCCGCTGATCATGCGATTGGCCGTATAAGCAAAAAACTGGCATGGTTTCGGAATTCGAATTCGACGCGACGAGCGTGGGTTGAAGAATCTTTGACACGAGTGGAGGAAGATCATTACCACCCCGATTAGGCGAGGTTGATCGCAAACATGGAAGGTACAGCAGTGCATATACTTCGTTACCGGCATTCGGTCTGGCGATGAAGCCAGACTGGATGGCATCATCTACATTCTGTTTTCGTCCTCCAAGTTGGCCGCCGCCACGCGACTGGCCTGTGAGCATCGATCGTAATGGAAGAGTCCTGTCGTTGTGGGGCGATTCCTATGGGATCTATCTCCTATGGCAGGCACAGCCATTACGCTGAATTTCGGTGACGGCGAGGTCTGTAAAGCCAATCCGATAGCGCCACCATCTCGTTACTCTTGCCTGCGCCAGCCCGAACCCGGCAACCATGGGC
>LFJI01000585.1 GCA_001235855.1 Candidatus Burkholderia brachyanthoides | reverse complement strand
AATGTGTTACCCCTGTCCTGACACACCTGTTACCCATGTCTCCGGTCTGTACATCTCTCGAAAGCCGTTGGAGCAAATCCCATCGCAATCTGCATCAGAAGCAAGCTGAACCGACCAACGACTATCGTCACCGTTCCGCCGAGCACCAACCCCCAACGCGGACGTCTCGAGATAGCTGTCATTTACTTGCTTGTCCCTTTTTCTCGAAGTTTGACCGACGCCCGGTCATTTTGCGATGTTTCCAACAATCCCACCAAATGTCCGCTCTAGAACGCTGCGAGAGTCCGCTGAGGGTCGTATTGGGTCTTCCGGACCGTTGCATAATGGCCATTGGGAATTGCGGATCTCTGCAAATCTTGCACGAAAACACGGCTGTACAGGTAACTTTTTTTAGCGATCCAGATTCGTTCTGGAGGGAGGTAGAGCCGACATGTCGCCGAAGCTAACAAATCAGGGATCCTTGGCAACTCTTCGCGGACTCGGAAGTACTGGGCCGCAGACTACCGTGAAGCGTAACGCAAAAAGGACGCAGCAAATTTCCTTGCGCCTCGTCTTAACGACGGCGAAAGGCGATTAACAATTATTTAACAAATTCATTACCACTTGTGCGTATGCCGTGTCAATAGTAATTCGGCATGGTGATTTATACCGAACTACCGAATAAGCTCCTCAACTCACACACATGCTTGCGGCGACATAACGATATGCGCTTGACGTTTGCAACTGAATACCCGATGGGATCCTTGCCGGGTGAGGCAATGGCGGCGTTCACAACACTAGCTCAGAATGCTATTGGCGCTGAACTGGAATTAGATTCTCTCTTTGAAACGGGACAGAAAATGCGACATCGAACATCGCAATTGACGGTGGGGCTGTGTTTGGAACTGCCCTGTCCGGTTATGCAAAAGAGTTCGAATTGGCCGCGATTCCTCGTGGCATCGGGTGGATCGATGCAGAAGAGGACGCCCAGCGGTTTTCCCGTATCTTCGCGGACTGTTTGTATCGCGAAGGGTTTCGGCTGATGGCCTCAGTTCCAATGCCACCGACAGGTCTTTGGATATCTCGGCCAATTGAGAGCGAGGCTGAGCTTGCAAGTTTTCGGATTCGAACGTACGACTCGTTGTCTGGCGAAGTGTTCTCATCTCTGGGTTGTCCAGCAGTGAACATGCCATTTGCGCAGTTGCTGGCCGCGCTCGAAAAGGGAGAAATTGATGCTGTGCTCTCTTCCGGCGACGGCACGGCAGGCACATCATTAGCCAGATATTTTCGCCACTATTTGCCGTTGGCCTACAGCACGGAGCTAACGTCAAGAGTGGTGTATGAGCCGCATCGTGACAGTTGAATTCAAGC
>LFJI01000584.1 GCA_001235855.1 Candidatus Burkholderia brachyanthoides | reverse complement strand
AAAAAAAAAAAAACAAAAAAACAAAAAAAAAACTAGCACAACGGCAACGGCAACCGCGCCAAAAACTTGTCTGGTGTAAAAACTTTAATCCGCAAGCGTACGGTGCCAATCAAGTAATAAAGTGATAAGTCGAGTATCGTCTCCACAGGGATTGGTATTGGAAGTTCCAAAAGCTCTTTTTCAAAGCCAAGTGAAAATCGGATAATGTTCAAGTGAATTGCAAACCAAGAAACAGTTGATTGTTGAGAATTAAAATGTAAATCATGCAAAATAACTAAAATTAAGATAAATAAACTCGCTAACAGATCAAGACAAGTTGGATGAAATAGACAGCTCAGGTTGGACTGGACTCCGGACTTTACTTCCACTCAGCTAGACTGTGTTTCTCATGCATTATTCCCTAACCAAGATTGCCTAAGGTAGCCTATAGAATCCTCTCTCGAGCGCATTCTAGTAGGTTCTAACCGACTCGCTGTGGCCCTGACGCTAGTCTCTAAACATGGCCAGGTATGCTGGGCTAATCAGTTAGGCATAAAGATCATCTTCTAGTTCATTATTACCCTGCCTCTCTCGAGCGTTCAGGTTAATTAATGTGCGATTACCTACTCCTTGTCTAAATTAACCCCTCTCGGGCGTAGTAATCTAGAACGAGATGTCAATACATAAAGTGATCAGGTTTATGCAAGCATTAAGATTAATAATCACAAAGGAATAAAGAAACATGAGAATAACAATCTTTAATTCAAAAACTGATAAAATCCATAGTCCAGTCCTCCCCCTCACTGCCTAGAGAAGGGTTTAGCTACTCATAAAATAGATAATAAAATCATTAATCCAATGGAAATTCATGATACAAAAGTAGAGAAAAGGAAGAAAGCAAGCCGATGTAGTGGTGTTGGATGGAAGAACGGCGGCGTGATGGTGGCGGCAACTCCTCTCCTTTTTCCTCCTTCTATAGTGTGGCGTCTCTGTTGTGTCTTGCCACCTCTCGTCTCCCTTTTGTTCTGGTCTCGTACAACTTTATAGAACACATCCTCCTACTCATTCGCTAGGGTTTCCGTCTTTTTCTCTCGGGTTTCAGTCTTTTTCATGAATTACATTATCACTCCCGAGAAATGAGCCCTTCAGGATAGAACTGGTGTCATGTCGCAACTCGCAACTCCTCTTGGCGCGCTTTTGCGATCCCTTAGTTGCCCAATCCGCGCACTATAAGGAACTTGAGTAAAAGGAGAATGAACTGTTGAACTCGGTGCTTCTCAACTCGTAACTCGCAGTCTGTCAACCCGGCTTTAATGACGATGTGAAGCCCAGTGGCTATAAGCACCTCGGACCCCGTAACTCGCAGTTCGGAC
>LFJI01000583.1 GCA_001235855.1 Candidatus Burkholderia brachyanthoides | reverse complement strand
AGGTTAACCAACATTAGACAAGCAGAATCACAATTCAAATGCCAATACATCCTTGCTCACAATAATCTGAGAGTGTGTGTGTGCAATAGCCGTGCAATTAAGTTCAAAAGCAAGATACTTAGCTCAACATATGCAAACTCAAAAATAGTTTTAAACACCCCATAGACTTACTCTTCTCACATCTCTCCACTAATTGGAGACAACCAGTCCAACTCAAATCAGGTAGGACTTTTAAGCTTGTAACGTTAGGCTAGGGTATTGGCTAAAGAAGGGGTACAGATAAAATTTAAGCAGAAAGAAAGAGCTTTATAAATAATTTAAGCACATAAGAAACATACTCCTTCACAACCATGAACCCCATAATATCATAACCCCACACTCATTCAACAAACACCCTTGACATTGCAAAGATCAGGCCAAGCTCAAAAACTTCTTCTTGTCAATCTTGGATCAAACAATAGATGTAGAATGCAAAGAACATTGATCCAAATCAGAATGAACAACACATTCAAGCCAAAACAATTTCACTCCATTTTTCCCCTTTCAACAAATTCTTTTTTTTTTTCTCTTCTCTTTTTTTTCGCATCTTTTTTTCCTTTTCATTTTTTTTTTTTTCACTTGCACCCATTTGAACCCATACACATGTACACCACCACCTTTACTTCTTCTCGCAACCATCCCCACATCCTTATATCCCCTGTCCATGACAAATATAGATGTGCAAATAAAGCTCTTTCAAGGGACATTAAGGATAGAAAAATAAAAGGAAAATTAGGCTCTTCAGGTAGGTAAATGAGTTTACAAGAAAATTATTGAATGGTGGTTCTTTCCATTCTTTCAAATCAAGGCTTAAAAAGGGATCGAAGGATAAAATGTAGTACAAGGTTAGCTTGAAAGGTTCAAACTGCCAAAGAACTGCCTATGACCTTCATCTCTAAACCAAGTCAAGTTGTTGTGCCAAATTTTGAAAACTCATTTTTTATAAAGGTTAAAGACCTTTGATTTATACAAAATCCCTTCACATTACAACAATTGAATGATCACAGTTGTGCTCAAGATGATTTCCAGTCATGTTAAACAGACACAATCACATCCAAAGATTGAATTACACACTACTCCAGCAATTTCTAATTCCCATAAGCTTAGCTTCAAACCAATCTCATCACAGATAATAACAGATTTCAGCAAAGAATTTTTCAATTTTTCTTTTCCTATTTTCCTTTTTTTTTTCATTTTTCATTTTTCTGTTTTCTGTTTTTTCCTTTTTTTTTCATGCAAAATGACGAGCGGTGGAACGTACCTAGCAACTAGTGCGACACTCAATCAAACACAATTTATAACCTAGTGCTAAGCC
>LFJI01000059.1 GCA_001235855.1 Candidatus Burkholderia brachyanthoides | reverse complement strand
GGGCCGCTCGGGTATGTTTCGCCAGCTGAAGCGGAGGAGCACTACAATCTCAATCTACCGCCGAGCGGCGCGGAAAATTTCAAAGTCAGATCAGGTCCGTACCACATCGACCATAAAAAATATAACGCGATAAATATTAGTGTACAAATTAAATTTTGTAATCGAGCGACTAGGCAATTCCTATCGATGCGAAATCAGGTCTTAAGGCTTTCGTTGAGCAAGGCGCGCAGCCGCACCAGATCGCCGCGCAGGCGCAACAGCGAGTCGATGTCTGAGCCGGCCGCGCAGAAGATTTTTTCCGGGATCACCCGGGCGAACTGCTTCAGTTCGCGCCCGGTCTCGGTCAACCGGATATGCACCTGCCGCTCGTCCGCTGTGCCGCGCGAGCGTTCCACGAAGCCCTCTGCGCTTCGAGAGGCTTCAGGAGCGGCATCATCGTCGCGGAGTTGAGCGACAGGCGTGTGACGATCTCTTTGACCGTCAGACCGTCGTGTTGCCACAGCACCAGCATCGCGAGATATTGCGGATAGGTGAGGCCGAGCTTTTCCAACATCGGCTTGTAGGCCTTCGTCATCACGAGCGATGTCGAGTAAAGGGCAAAGCACAACTGCTGGTCGAGTTCGAGCGGGAAGTCGTCGGACGGAGTCATGGCGGGGTGCGCCGGCGCGCGTCGGAAAGGCCGTTCGGTCGATGCCGCTAGTGTACGTAAAACGCTTAAAACGCTTCGCGCGCGAACGAGACGTGCGCGCCGCCGTGCGGGGACGCGCGCCGAGGGCGGATCAGGTGCCGGGCGTGCCGGCGGTGGAAATATTCGGCATTTCTGGCGATTGCACGCCGAAACAACCGCGATAGGTCGCGTAGAAGGGAGCGCGGTCGTCACGAGAATGGCGAAGGCCATTTCCTGGCCAATGCCGATGGCCTCCATCACCGCCGTCAGCCCGAACGACACCGCGATCCACAACACGCCGTACAGCACGAACGCGCCGCGATTGCGCCAGCACGACACGAGGCTGAAAAACAGCGCCTTCGCGGTCGCCACCTCGTGCCACTCGACGAGGATCGGCGCGAACCAGAACAGCATCGCGACCGGGAGATAACACGCGCCATCGCCACCAGTACCGCGAGCGGGCTGAAGCTCGCCGCAACCGTTTCGGGGTCGCCGGTCGGTCCATCGCCGATCATCAGGCTGAGGCAGCGTGCCGCCGTAGACCAGCGCCGAGATCGCGAAGATCACGGCCATCGAGACGATATACAGCGCGTCGAGCAGCAGGCGGGCGCGCGACCACGGCGCCCGAGGATGGTGGGCCAGACCGGCTTGTCGGCGATGGTATTTGTGGCACGCCGCCATGAAGCCGACCGCCACGCCCGGAATGAACAACAGCGGCAGGAACGGGCCGATCAGCGGCACGCGCGAGATCAGCGTCATGACGAACAGATAGGCGAAGAACACCGTAAGGAACGCAAACGGATTGCGGCGAAACAGCCAGAGGCCCTGGCGGAACCAGACGTAGCCGCTCTTGGCGGAAACTTCGAGTCGCATATCGCTGGTTATCGGTGAGCGGAGGGTGAAGCGGCTTGGACGCGCTCGCGCAAAATGCGTTCGAAATGACCGGGATCGTGCGCCTTGAGCATCTGCGCTTCGCGCGGTCGGTGGAAGTCGTACAGGCGCGACACCCAGAAGCGCATGGCGCCAGCGCGCAGCATGTCGTTCCAGTGGCGCTCTTCCTCGGGCATGAAGGGGCGCACGGTCTGATAGGCGTGCAGCAGCGCATCGACGCGCGCGGCGTCGAGCACGCCCGTCGCTAGATCGACGCACCAGTCGTTTACCGTCACGGCGACATCGAACAGCCATTTATCGACGCCCGCGAAATAGAAATCGAAGAAACCACCGAGCCGCGCATGCTCGATGCCGTGCGCGAACAGCACGTTGTCGCGGAACAGATCGCAATGACACGGGCCGCCCGGCAGCGCCGCGTAATCCGCCGAGCCGAAGAACACGCTCTGATGCGCGAGTTCGGCTTCGATCAGCGCGCGCTGCGCATCGGTCAGATACTCGACGATGCTCGGCACGTTCTCCTGCCACCACGCGAGGCTGCTCAGATTCGGCTGATGCTCCGCGAAGTCGCGCCCCGCCAGATGCAGGCGCGCGAGCATCTGGCCGACTTCGATGCAGTGCGCGGGCGCCGGCGCCATTTCGGGCGTGCCTTCGAGCTTGGTGACAATGGCAGCCGGCTTGCCTCGAATGAGGCCGAAGAGCGCGCCCTCGCGGCGCGGCATCGGGTCCGGCACCGGCACGCGATGCGACGCGAGATGGCGCATCAGGTCGAGATAAAACGGCAGTTGCGTGGCCGTGAGCTTCTCGAAAATCGTCAGCACGTATTCGCCGTGCGTCGTCGTGAGAAAGAAGTTGCTGTTCTCGATGCCAGCCTGGATACCGCGAAATTCGACGACATCGCCGAGATCGTAATGTTGCAGCCAGTCGCCGAGTTCGGCGTCAGTGACGGAGGTGAAGACGGCCATGCGGGAAACTTCGGTCAGGTTGAGCGGCACGCGCGGGTCGGCGCCAGGTTTGTGATACGACGCGGATCGGCGGTCGCGAGAGCGGCGCCCGCTCGAACCGAGCCGGGCACAGCCGGGCGCGAACGATCTTAACACTTCGATAATGCAGATTGATGGACGGCAGACGCGTGCTGGCCTTGCCGTTGTCGCGCACTTGCGGCGAGGTGTCCGCAGGCGCGCTCATCTGATAGCGCGTGCCGAAATTCGAATGCACGTTGATTTCGACCGGCTTGCCCTTATCGCGGAATTCGGTGATCTCGGTGCCGTTGGGTACTGAGTTCGTGGAAGCTCGGCGCGCGCGGCGGCGAGATTTCCACCTTCGAACTCACGCTCGCGGGCGGGCGGTTGATCTCTTGCAGGTTGGGAAGCCCTGCGGCTTCTTCGGGCGACATGAGCCGCTTGCGCCGCTTGTTGCGCGCCGGGTTGTGCAACGGGCTGCACCAACGCGCCGAAGCTTGCGGCGGCCAGGACTACCGCAGCGGCGGCGGCGGAAAGAAGCGGCTTCAATGTGATGGTTCTCCAGAGGAGATGGTTCCCCAGAGTATCGCGGAATTCTAGCAAATCTAGCAAATCGGATTCCCGGCGCAGCCTTTATGCGCTCATTTTGCGCCGCTTTCGGCTTTTGCATCGCGTTCGCATGCATCAGCGCAAACAGCCGCCGGATCGGCGTGCGGGCGCACTCCGCGAGCATGGGCTTCATGAAACGCGCGATCTTCCGTGTTAATGTTTTTTAAATATAAGGACATCGGAATTCATTTCTACAAGATCATGACAAACGACCGGACACAGAGTACCCAGGCGACGCCGGCCAACGACTTTCCCACCGAATCCTTCGACGATCCCGTCACGCGCCTCTTCGCCATCTACGAGGCGAACACCGCGTTCCTGCGCGACGCGTTCGCGCTACCGGCGCAACGAGCAGTTCACACCTCGCGTGCACGCGTGCTATCCGTTCGTGCGGATGCGGACCGACACTGAACACGCAGATCGATTCGCGCCGTTCGTACGACTTCGTTGCCGGTCCTAGCATCTATGAAACGACGCTGACGCGGCCCGATCTTTTCGGCGACTACTATCCTATCGTGAGCAATTGCGTCTGCTGGCCAAGAACCATCATGTCGGCATCGAAGTGGGCGTGTCGGCGCAGCCCATTCCGATTCACTTCGCATTCGCCGAGGGCATCCATCTCGAAGGCGATCTCGACCGCGACCTGCTCGCGATGCGCAATATGTTCGATACGCCGGACCTCGCGCTGCTCGATGACCGCATCGTCAACGGCACGTATGAGCCCGCGCCGGGCGAGCCGCATCCGCTCGCGTTGTTCACGGCGGCGCGGGTGGATTTTTCACTGCATCGCTTGCGACATTACACGGTGACTTCGCCGACGCATTTTCAGAATTACGTGCTGTACACGAACTAGCAGTTCTATATCGACGAGTTCGTGAAGCTCGGCCGCACGATGATGTCGCGCGCTGACGACGAAGAGACGCGCGCGTATCGCAGCGAGTATTCGTCGTTCCTCGAACCCGGCGATGTGATCACCTATAACGCCAATCTCGGCGAGCAGCCGGAAGAGGCGCCGTGCCCGCGCGTTTGCCGCAAATGCCCGCGTAATCACCTGAAGCGTGCGGATGGCAGCGGCATCACGATGGTGAATATCGGCGTGGGGCCGTCGAACGCGAAGACCATCACCGACCACATTGCCGTGTTGCGGCCGCATGCGTGGATCATGCTCGGTCACTGCGCGGGCCTGCGCAATACGCAGCGTCTGGGCGATTACGTGCTGGCGCATGGCTACGTGCGTGAAGATCACGTGCTCGACGACGATCTTCCCTTGTGGGTGCCCGTGCCGGCGCTGGCCGAAGTGCAGGTTGCGCTGGAAAAAGCAGTCGCAAAAACAGTCGCGCAGGTCACGCAACTCGAAGGCATCGAACTCAAGCGCGTGATGCGCACGGGCACGGGCACGGTCGCGTGCGTGGATAACCGCAACTGGGAACTGCGCGATCATCGCGAGCCGGTACGGGTACGACGCTTATCGCAAAGCCGCGCGGTGGCGCTGGATATGGAAAGCGCGACGATCGCGGCAAACGGCTTCCGTTTTCGCGTGCCGTACGGGACGTTGCTACGCGTGTCGGACAAGCCGTTGCACGGCGAGTTGAAACTGCCCGGCATGCCGGATCAGTTTTATCGCGCGCAAGTCGATTAGCACTTGCAGATCGGTGTGAAGGCGATGGAGTTGCTGCGCATGAACGGCTTGTCGAAGCTTCATAGCCGGAAGTTGCGCAGCTTTGTGGAAGTGGCGTTTCAGTGAGGTGAAGCGTGAACGCGTCGTGTCATCACGATGCGTTCGGGACGTCGGACACGCTCACAGATAGAACATCCGGTCATCATCCGACTTGCTTTCCGCCGGCTGCTCGACCTGCTCCTCGCGGTCTTCATAGAATGCGAGCACCGCATCCAGCACCTGATCCGGATCGTCGATCACCTGCATCAGGTCCAGATCCTTCTCGCTGATCACGCCATTGGTCAGCAGCGTATTCTTGAACCAGTCGAGCAGACCCGCCCAGAACTCCGCCCCGAGCAGCACGATGGGCACGTGACGCGACTTCTTGGTCTGAATGAGCGTGAGCACTTCGGCGAGTTCGTCGAGCGTGCCGAAGCCACCGGGCATCACCACAACCGCATCCGAATTCTTTACGAACGTGACCTTGCGCGTAAAGAAATGGCGGAAGCGCAGCGAGATATCCTGCCACTGATTGCCCGATTGCTCGTGCGGCAACTCGATGTTCAAACCCACCGACGGCGACTTGCCCGCATGCGCACCCTTGTTCGCCGCTTCCATGATGCCCGGCCCGCCGCCGGAGATGACGGCGAAGCCCGCATCGGAGAATTTCTGCGCGATTTCGATGGTGCGCTGATAGTACGACGACTCGGGTTTCAGGCGCGCCGAACCATAGATGCTGATGGCAGGTCGGATCTCCGAGAGGTACTCGGTCGCCTCGATAAACTCTGCCATAATCGTGAACATCTGCCACGATGCGCGAGCCTTTTTGGCCGTCGCACGCTCTTGATCTGCGAGTGATCGCAGACTCGGAATCACTTTTCTTCTCTTGTTCATAAATGCCTGAAGAACGAAGTCTCGAAGGTAAGACCCTGCTATTGGTCGACGGTTCTAGTTATTTGTACCGAGCCTATCATGCAATGCCGGACTTGCGCGGCCCCGATGGCGGTCCCACCGGCGCGCTGTACGGCATGGTCAACATGCTGCGCCGCTTGCGGCGTGAGGTCAATGCAGAGTATAGCGCGTGCGTCTTTGACGCCAAGGGCAAGACCTTCCGCGACGACTGGTACGCCGACTATAAGGCCAACCGCCCCTCCATGCCCGAGGACCTCGCCCGGCAGATCGAGCCGATCCACGTCGCCGTGCGCGCGCTCGGCTGGCCGCTCGTGATGATCGAGCACGTCGAGGCCGACGACGTCATCGGCACGCTCGCGATCGAAGCCGAGAAGCGCGGCATGAAGGTGATCGTGTCCACGGGCGACAAGGACCTGGCCCAGCTCGTCACGGATCATGTCACCCTCATCAACACTATGACCAACGAAAAGCTCGATCGCGCGGGCGTGCTGGCCAAGTTCGGCGTGCCACCGGAGCGCATCGTCGACTACCTGTCGCTGATCGGCGATATCGTCGACAACGTGCTCGGCGTCGAGAAGTGCGGCCCTAAAACCGCGCTCAAATGGCTCACGCAATTCGATTCCCTTGATGGTATCGTAGAACATGCGAACGAGATCAAAGGTGCGGTAGGAGACAATCTGCGCAAGGCTCTCGACTTCCTGCCGATGGCGCGAAAGCTCGTTACCGTACACACGGAATGCGACCTCACTTCGCAGATTGAGTCGATCGATGCGACGCTCGAGAGCCGGCCCGAATCGCGCGACGAACTGCGCGACGTGTTCCTGCGCAACGGCTTCAAAACGTGGCTGCGCGAGATCGCGGACGCGGTGGTCGAAGGCCCGAGCGATACGCCGCCCGCCGAAGTCACCGAAATCGAGCACCACTACGAAACCGTGCAGACGTGGGGCCAGTTCGATGCATGGTTTAAGCGCATCAGCAAAGCGGAGATCACCTCGTTCGATAGCGAGACCACGTCGCTCGATCCCATGACCGCGCAGATCGTCGGCGTATCGTTCTCCGTCGAGCCGGGTCATGCCGCGTATATTCCGCTAGCGCATCGCGGGCCGGATGCGCCCGAGCAATTGCCGCGCGACGAAGTGCTCGCGAAGCTTACGCCCTGGCTCGAAGATGCATCGAAGAAAAAAGTCGGTCAACACCTCAAATACGACGAGCAGGTCTTGGCCAACTACGGCATCACGATGCGCGGCGTCGAGCACGACACGCTGTTGCAGTCGTACGTGCTCGAATCGCAACGGCCGCACGACATGGACAACCTCGCGTTGCGCCATCTCGGCGTGAAGACCATCAAGTACGAGGATGTCGCGGGCAAGGGCGCATCGCAGATCGGCTTCGACGAAGTGGCCGTCGATAAGGCCTCTGCTTATGCGGCCGAAGATGCGGATATCACCTTGCGCCTGCATCGGGCGCTGTATCCGCAAGTGGCGCAGGAGGAAGGCCTGTTGCGCGTGTATCGCGATATCGAGATGCCGACTTCGCGCGTACTGCGCACGATGGAACGCAACGGCGTGCTGATCGATCGCGCGAAGCTCGACACGCAGAGCAACGAGATCGCCAAGCGTCTCATCGATCTGCAAAAGCAGGTGTATGAACTTGCGGGCGGCGAATTCAATCTCGGTTCGCCCAAGCAGATCGGGCAGATCTTCTTTGAAAATCTCAAGCTGCCGATCGTGAAGAAGACGCCGAGCGGCGCGCCGTCCACGGACGAAGAAGTGCTGCAAAAGCTTGCCGAAGATTACCCGATGCCCAAGGTGCTGCTCGAACATCGCGGCCTGTCCAAGCTCAAGTCCACCTACACGGACAAGCTGCCGCGCATGGTGAACACATCGACGGGGCGCGTGCATACGAACTATGCGCAGGCCGTCGCGGTGACGGGACGCCTGTCGTCGAATGAGCCGAACTTGCAGAACATTCCGGTGCGCACGGGCGAAGGACGTCGCATTCGCGAAGCGTTCATCGCGTCGCCGGGCTGCAAGATCGTGTCGGCGGATTACTCGCAGATCGAATTGCGCATCATGGCGCATATTTCGGGCGACGAATCGCTGATGCGCGCGTTCCAGCAAGGCGAAGACGTGCATCGCGCCACCGCGTCGGAAGTGTTCAGCGTCACCCCCATCGAAGTCGATAACGATCAGCGCCGCATCGCCAAGGTCATCAACTTCGGGCTGATTTACGGCATGAGTTCGTTCGGTCTCGCGTCGAATCTGGGCATCACGCGCGATGCGGCGAAGCTGTATATAGACCGCTATTTCGCGCATTATCCCGGCGTTGCGGCGTACATGGAAAACACGCGGCTCGCGGCCAAGGCGCATGGTTTCGTCGAGACCGTGTTCGGCCGCCGCTTGTGGCTGCCCGAGATCAACGGCGGCAGCGGTCCGCGTCGTCAGGCGGCGGAGCGCGCAGCCATCAACGCGCCAATGCAGGGCACGGCGGCCGATCTCATCAAGCTTTCCATGATCGCGGTGCAAGACTGGATCGAGACATCGGGCATCAAGACCAAGATGATCATGCAGGTGCACGATGAACTCGTGCTCGAAGTGCCCGAGGACGAATTGCCCGAGGTCACGAAGTGCTTACCTGAACTGATGTGCGGCGTGGCCGATCTCAAGGTGCCACTTGTCGCCGAGGTGGGCGTGGGCAATAATTGGGAAGAAGCGCACTAAGTCCTTGCATTGCGCAAGGGCATACGCGGCGCATGTCGCATATGCCCGACATGTCGACAACAACCTTGTAGGCGTCACACCCGCTCACACACAATACTTGCTCAAGCCGATGTAACTGCGACCACGCGCTCGAATAAAAGCACAGGGAGAGTTCCATGCATCGCTTCATCATCGTCGGCGGAGGGGCCGGCGGTCTCGAACTCGCAACCCGCCTAGGCGACCGTTTCGGCACCACGGACAGCAAGACCACGCTGCGCGCGCAGGTCACGCTCGTCGATCGCAACCCCACGCATATCTGGAAGCCGCTGCTGCACGAAGTTGCCGCGGGCCGCATGGACCCGTTCACGCAGGAACTCGAATATGCAGCGCAGGCGCTGTGGCACGGCTTCGAGTTCCAGCAGGGCGAATTGACCGCGCTCGACCGCGCGAACAAACGCATCACCATCGGTGCGTTGCGCGACGAAGAAGCGGGCGAGATTCTGCCCGAGCGCGAACTGGAGTACGACACGCTCGTGATCGCCATCGGTAGCACGACGCATTACTTCGGCGTGGAAGGTGCGCAGGAAAACGCCATCGCGCTCGATACCGTCGGCCAAGCCGAACTCTTTCGCAAGCGGCTCATCGCGGCGTGCATGCGAGCGGAACACTATGCGCCGGAGCCTGTCGCGGCGGTCGTCGAAGAAGACAGCGAGAACGTCGATCCGGTGCCGCGCATTCAGGTGGCCATCGTGGGCGCGGGCGCGACGGGTGTCGAGTTGTCGGCGGAACTGCGCAACACGGCGCAAGTGTTTTCGGCCTATGGCTTGCACAAGCTTGATCCGAAGCACGATATCGGCATTGTGCTGATCGAAGCGGGACCGCGCATTCTGCCCGCGTTGCAGGAGCGTGTATCGAACGCGACCGCCGATCTGCTCACCAAGCTCGGCGTGAAGCTTCTGACCGGCGAAACGGTCGCGCAAGTCACGCGCGATTCGATCCGCACCGCGAGCGGCAAGATCATTCGTGCCGATCTGACCATGTGGGTGGCGGGCATCAAGGCGCCGGCCATCCTCGGCAAGCTCGATGGTCTGCCGACCAATCGCCTCGGCCAACTGGTCGTGCGCCGCACGCTGCAAACCGAAATCGACGACAACGTCTTCGCGTTGGGCGATTGCGCCGCGTGCCCGTGGCCCGGCAACGAACGCAATGTGCCGCCGCGTGCGCAGGCCGCGCATCAGCAGGCGAGTTTTCTGTTCAAATCCTTCGAGCGCATGCTGCAGGGCAAGCCGCTGCCCGAGTACACGTATCGCGATTTCGGCTCGCTCGTGTCGCTCGGTCATTACAGCGCGGTCGGCAATCTGATGGGCGGATTGATCGGAGGAAACATGTTGATCGAAGGCCTATTCGCGCGCTTCATGTATATGTCGCTGTATCGGCTGCATGTCGCGGCGCTGAACGGCTACACGCGCATGGTGCTCGATACCGTCGCGCACTGGCTGCGCCGCTCGACGGCGCCGCGCGTCAAGCTGCATTGATGGAATAAGCGACCTGCGTCGTCCGTTCAAAGCTGATTAGAATGGGCGGCGCGCGCTCACTCTCAGCTTCGTGCTCGTGGGCGCGCGCGTCCGTTGCCATGCTGCGCGTTGCGCGGCCTCTACGATCCACGCCGTCGCACGATGTCACGCACGCGCCGCGCCGGCCCTGCTGCAGGAGCTTCGTATGCTAGTAGACCCTGAAGTCTACGCACGTCCCGTTCGATCGCCGCAGCTTCATCAAGGCCACCTTAGGCACGGGCTTCGCGGCCGCCGTGCTGCCGGTGTCCGCGCAGACCATTCACACCGATTCCGATGGACTGGAGGCGGGCGCGGCGCGGACGGCGTGCTGGTGCCCGCGTATCGCGCGCAGCCCAAGGGCAAGACGCATCTGCCGGTGATAATCGTCATCCACGAGATTTTTGGCGTGCACGAGCATATCGCCGATGTGTGCCGGCGCTTCGCCAAGCTCGGCTATCTGGCGATCGCGCCGGATCTGTTCACGCGTCAGGGCGATGCATCGGCATACAAGTCTATGCAGCAGCTCAGCGAGCAACTGGTGGCGAAGGTGCCCGATTCGCAGGTGATTTCCGATATCGATCAAACCGTGAAATGGGCCGGCGAGCATGGTGGCGACCTGAAGCAGCTGGGCATCGACAGGCTTCTGCTGGGGCGGGCGCATCACGTGGCTCTATGCCGAGCACAATCCCAATCTGAAGGCGGCGGTGGCGTTGTATGGACGGCTTGTCGGCAACAAGACGGAGAACACGCCGAGCAATCCAGTCGATCATGCGGCCGAGCTCAAGGTGCCGGTGCTCGGCTTGTACGGACGCCAGGATCAGAGGATTCCGCAGGACACCATCGCGCAGATGAAGCAACTGCTCGCCAACGACCCGCCGCCTGCCCCGCCGCCTGCGAAGAACTCGCAGTTCGTCGTTATACGACGACGCGCCGCATGCTTTCTTCGCGGATTATCGTCCGATCTATCGCAAGGCTGATGCCGAAGACGGCTGGAAGCACGCGCTCGCGTGGTTCCGCGAACACGGCCGTCAAATAACTGCGTTCAGGGTTTCGGGCCGGTCGCGACCGGAGGGCCCGGGTCGGCGCTCCATTCGCTCCACGAACCGGGGTAGAGCGCTGTGCCGTGCAGACCGGCGATTCCCATCGCCAGCGCGTTGTGGCACGCCGTCACGCCCGAGCCGCATTGCAGCACGATGCGGTCGATGGGCGTCGTGCCGATCAGCGTGCTGAACGCCTCACGCAGTTCGTGCACGGTCTTGAAGCGGCCTGCGGCGCTCAGGTTGTCCTTGAAGAAGTGATTCAGCGCGCCGGGAATGTGTCCGCCGATGCAATCGAGGGTCTCGTTCTCGCCGCGATACCGGTCGTTCGCGCGCGCATCGATCAGCAGATGATCGCGCGTGCCGATGCTGCGCTCGATCGCCTGGGCGTCGATGGTCACCTGAAGCGGCTTGTGCGCGATGACGCGTGCATCGATGCGATCGGTCTTGGCCAGAGTGCGTATTCCACGCGAAGTCGAGTGGGGATTTCACGGCAAAGCGAGTGCTGCGG
>LFJI01000582.1 GCA_001235855.1 Candidatus Burkholderia brachyanthoides | reverse complement strand
ACGCCCTTGCGTTTCACTAGTCCTTCACCACCATCAGGTTGGACAGGGGACTTGCACCCCCGATCTGTTGAGCATGCTCGACACACAAAAAACCGGAGCGCGCAGGCTCCGGTTTTTTGTGTGTCGAAGACGTCGATCTCAGCCGACGAACGCCTTTTCCACGACGTAATGGCCGGGATGGTTGTTGCTGCCTTCCTCGAAGCCCATCGCGTCGAGCAACTCGCGCGTGTCGCGCAACATGTGCGGGCTGCCGCAGAGCATGATGCGGTCGTTTTCCTTCGAGAACGGCTCAAGCGACAGATCCGCGAACAACTTCTTCGTTTCGATCAGATCGGTGATGCGGCCACGATTCGCGAACTCCTCGCGCGTGACCGTCGGGTAATACACCAGCTTCTCCGACACGATCTCGCCGATATGCTCGTGCGCCGGCAAATGCTCGGTGATGAAGTCCTTGTACGCGAGTTCATCGACGAAGCGGCAGGTATGCGTCAGCACGATCTTGTCGAAGCGGTCGTAGACCTCCGGGTCCTTGATGATCGACAAGAACGGCGCTAGGCCCGTACCGGTCGAGAGCAGCCACAGCGTCTTGCCGGGCAGTAGGTTGTCGGCGACGAGCGTGCCCGTCGGCTTCTTGCCGATCAGCACGGAATCGCCCACTTTCAAATGCTGAAGGCGCGAAGTCAGCGGGCCGTCCGGCACCTTGATGCTCAGAAATTCGAGATGCTCTTCGTAATTGGCGCTCGCGAGGCTGTACGCACGCAGAAGCGGCTTGCCTTGGACTTCGAGGCCCACCATCGTGAACTGGCCGTTCTCAAAGCGGAACGAGGCGTCGCGGGTGCAGGTGAAACTGAAAAGCGTGTCGGTCCAGTGGTGGACGCTCAAAACGGTTTGAGAATTAAGGTTGCTCATGGCTTCTTGGACTATGCGAAAACTGACGCTAGCGACGGGATGAGCCGGAACGGGCGTCGGAAAGGCGCGGCTGCGCTTCAGAGACGAACGCTTCGGCTGGAGCCGAAATACGGCACGATTTCGCCGCCTTACGCGCGGGGCGCGCGCAGGATCTACACGGAACCTGCCGCGTGCGGCCCGACATAATCGAACATTTTAACCCGAGAGGCGGTGACCGTCCCTGAAAAACGCGCGGCGGCAAAGGCGCGCGCATCGAAGTGGGCGGGTGGCTGGCTGAGGGCGAACAGGCCAGCCGACCGGTTCGCCTGCTGGCTATCCGAGTGCGATCACAGCGGCTGCGGCTCGGCTCGGCAACCGAAACAGCGCGAGCCCGCATGATAGCAATGGATTCGGTCGGGTAGGAACCGTGCATTGCCGCACTATTCCCCCTAAGAACCGCACGTGC
>LFJI01000581.1 GCA_001235855.1 Candidatus Burkholderia brachyanthoides | reverse complement strand
CCCAAGGTTAGCAAATCGCCAAAGAAGTAAATAGCTCCCTCATGGGGATTTTGAATTGCTCTCTTAGGGGGCTCTCCTTCCGCGAGGAAAGGGGCTACCCTCCAAAAACACAGAATTCGTTCATGAACTATCCACATCCGATCATCGCCCGCGAAGGCTGGCCGTTCATCGCCATCGCGACTGTCATCGCCATCCTCGTGCAGGCGATCGGCGGTTTCGGCTTCGCCTGGCTCTTCTGGCTGATCGTGATTTTCGCCGTCCAGTTCTTCCGCGATCCGGCACGCCCGATTCCCGCCCAGCCCAACGCCGTGCTGTGTCCAGCGGACGGCCGTATCGTCGCGGTCGAAACCACGCAGGACCCGTATGCGGGCCGCGAAGCGCTCAAGATCAGTGTGTTCATGAACGTGTTCAACGTGCACTCGCAGCGCTCGCCAGTGGACGGCGCAATAATCACCAAGGTGCAGTACTTTCCGGGCTCGTATCTAAACGCCGCGGTCGACAAAGCCTCGACCGAGAACGAACGCAACGCGGTCGTCATCCAGACGGCGGCGGGGTATACGGTGACTTCGGTGCAGATCGCCGGTTTCATCGCGCGACGCATCCTGTGTTACGTGCATGTCGGCGAACCGCTCACGCGCGGCCAGCGTTACGGCTTCATCCGCTTCGGCTCGCGTGTGGATGTGTATCTGCCGATCGGTAGCCGGCCGCGCGTGTCGATCGGCGAGAAGGTGTCGGCCTCGTCGACGGTCCTCGCCGAGTTCGCGGAATAACGCCGTTTCGGATCGGGCAGGACTCGGAGGACTCGATGGCGGCATATTCAAACCGCGCCGTAACCGCATGAATGGAGCGCCGCGCGTTCCGTCGCAACAAGGCCGCACAGGAAGGACGTCGGCGTCGTCGAGACGCGGCACGCCAAGCGGCAGCAATTTCTCAAGAAGCGCGGCATCTATCTGCTGCCGGACGCCTTCACCGCCGCCGCGCTGTTCTGTGGCTTCTTCGCCGTCGTGCAGGCCATGAACGTGCGCTTCAAGATCGCGGCCATCGCCATCTTCGTCGCGATGGTGCTCGACGGCATGGACGGCCGCGTCGCGCGCATGACCCGCACGCAAAGCGCGTTCGGTGAGCAGTTCGATAGCTTGTCGGACATAGTGTCGTTCGGCGTCGCGCCGGCGCTTGTGATGTTACGAACGGGTGCTGAAGGATCTCGGCCGCTGGGGCTGGCTCGCGGCGTTCGTGTATTGCTCGGGCACGGCGCTCCGGCTCGCGCACTATCGCTGGAGCTAAAGCCAAAAGTATAGTGCACGGAGGAGTTGAGGCGGGAAATTGAAGGCGGTGGTGGTTTCAGCTGAGAATCGG
>LFJI01000580.1 GCA_001235855.1 Candidatus Burkholderia brachyanthoides | reverse complement strand
AAGGGCTCGTGCAGTTGGCCAGAGCGGCGTCAGCGCGACGCTTAACGCTGTGCTCCCCCAGTGGGGCTACCCACTACCACAACTGTATCAAGCTCAAATTGAAAGGGCTGAGTCCCGTGATGCACAGAACTCAGCCCTCAGCGGCCTAGGCGAATAACTGCCCAACTTTTCGGGGTCAGATCACCCAAGCAGTCGGGGCTTTTTGCAGCAGCTTCGCCAAAACGTGTCTGGCGAAACGCAGAAACAACCCCAAAGCGGTTTAACGCTTCGAGAATTGCTTCCGGCGACGTGCCTTGTGGAAACCGACCTTCTTACGTTCCACTTCACGTGCATCGCGGGTGACGAAGCCTGCGTTCGACAGTTGCGACTTGAGCGTTGCGTCGTAGTCCATCAGCGCGCGCGTGATGCCGTGGCGAACCGCACCTGCCTGACCCGTTTCACCGCCGCCCGACACGTTGACCTTGATGTCGAACGTGGTGCCGTGGTTCGTGAGTTCCAGCGGTTGACGCACGATCATCAGCGACGTTTCGCGCGAGAAGTAGTCGGCGATGGGCTTGCCGTTGACGACGATCTCGCCCTTGCCCGACTTGATGAAGACACGAGCGACGGCGCTCTTGCGGCGGCCCGTACCGTAGTTCCAGTTACCGATCATGTGGGCTCCCCTTAGATCTCGAGCGCTTTCGGCTGCTGAGCCGTATGCGGATGCGTGGCTTCAGCGTAGACCTTGAGCTTCTTGATCATTGCGTAGCCGAGAGGACCCTTTGGAAGCATGCCCTTGACAGCCTTCTCGAGCGCACGGCCCGGGAAGCGCTCTTGCATCTTGCCGAACGTTGTTTCGTAGATGCCGCCCGGGTAGCCCGAGTGACGATAGTACTTCTTGTCCGTGGTCTTGTTACCCGTGACCTTCAGCTTGCCGGCGTTGATGATGATAATGAAATCACCAGTGTCGACGTGCGGAGTGAACTCAGGCTTGTGCTTGCCGCGAAGACGGCGTGCCACTTCGCTGGCGACACGGCCGAGGACTTTATCCGTCGCGTCAATCACGTACCATTCACGCGTCACCTCTTCGGCTTTTGCGGAAAACGTCTTCATGATCGATCCAAAAATTTGAGTTGCCCATGACTTACAACCCGTCTTGCTCGGTCCTGCTTATATGAACTGCGTTGCAGGCTCTCACAGACCCCCTTCGCGGGCTTGATAACGAAGATAACGTTGAATTATAGAGTGAAATTGCTCGCCGCGTCAAAGGTTTGGCGCATTCTCCGGCATCGGGCATCGGGCATCGGGCATCGGGCATCGGGCATCGGGATAGGGGCAGGCCTCGCGGCCCGCCCCCTCCCACACCACCGTGCGTACG
>LFJI01000579.1 GCA_001235855.1 Candidatus Burkholderia brachyanthoides | reverse complement strand
CAAAGGATGAAGAAGCTCCTATAATGCCAGGGATCTTATGACACAGTAGTACTAGTCGATCGACTGAACGATCGTTTCGGCTGGTGTCAGCTTGCGCCCGTGCATCAGCACGGTGCCGATGCCGCTCGCTGCGATCACGCCCATGCCGATCGCCATCCACGTGTCGGGCACCTGGCCGAACAGCAGCCAGCTAAACAAGGCGGCGAACGCAAGCTGACCGTAGGAAAACGGCATCAGCACGGAAAGCGGCGCGCGCTTGAGCGCCTGGAGCATCAACGCCTGGCCGAGCGTGGCCATCGTCGCCATAACCGCGACCAGCAGCCAACTCGTGAATTTCACCTGTGCGAGCGCGGGCAGGGTTTCGGCCTGATCCATCCATACGAGCACGCAGAGCACGATAGTTGCGACGAACGCGGTCAGGAAATTGGTCGTGATCGGGTCTTCCTTGCGCGACAGATGGCTCGACACCACCTGAAAGCACGCGAACGTCGTCGCCGCACCGATCGGGTAGACGACCGTCCACGTGAACTGGCTGCCGCCGGGCCGTACCACCAGCAACATGCCGATGAAACCGAGCGCGACCATCGCCCATTTGCTGCGCGGGACGTGATCCTTCAGCACGAGCGCCGCGAGCAGCGTGGAGATGAGCGGCGCGAGCATCGCAAGCGAGGTCGTGACCGGCAGGGGCAGATGCCGCAAGCCAGCGAACGTGCACGCTGAATTGGTGAGCAGCAGCAGCGCCCGGACGATTTGCAGCCTGACGTTGCCGGTGCGAAACAGGCTGAACGCGTCGCGGCGCACCTGCCATACGCCCAGCACGATCATCTGAAATAGGTAGCGAACCCAGAGCAGCGCGAGCAGCGGAACGGCGGCGCCAATGGCCTTGACGGTGGAATCGCTGGCCGAGAAGGCGGCTGTCGTAACGATCATGATGGCGATGCCGGCGCCGGTGGTATCGGTATCAATCCGGAATCGCGTTCTGCCGTCTAGGGTTGCCATCGAGTGTCCGTGGGGTCGAGGCCGTGTCCGGAATCGCCCGATGGCGCGTGGCATCGGGCCCGGTGTTCCTGTGACGGCCTTCAGGAGTGGAACGGCGTTTTACGCCGTTACTTCATTGTCCCGACATAGAACAAGCGTGGCAAGGTGACAGTAAAGTTCTTTTCGGCCCTGTTGTGCGCATGTCACGATGCGCGGAATATACTATACAGTCCGCACAAATCGGCGCGTCAGCGAGACGGCCGGTCCCGGCCGGCGCCTCGAATGTGTTCGTATGACCGTCAAGAGCCGCGACAGAAAAGGTATGCGGAATGAACTGCACCCCAAGAGTTGGACGCTGATCCAACCTTTGGGGTGTTTTTCATGG
>LFJI01000578.1 GCA_001235855.1 Candidatus Burkholderia brachyanthoides | reverse complement strand
CCGCCTTCAATTTCCCGCCTCAACTCCCCCTTACACCACTTCTGACTTTAGCTCGTAGGTCCCCCACGACTTCTTCGAGCCAATTGAACCTCTGACAGGTAATACCGCAGGAACTCATTGGCTTCCCAGCAACTGCTCATGTTGTCCCAAAGCAATATCGGGAAGTCTGGCCTTGATCGGCCGCCAACCTCGTATTCAGCGGTGCTGCGAACGAGATACACCTAGAGCCCCCTTGTCCGAAGTATCGCTACAGCGTGCTTGAAGCCGGCGCTCAACAAGTGCATCGCGAGATCCACTGCACCGCAGCCGCCGACCTTGTTCCGCGTGTCTCAGAATTTGGGTCCCGTACAAAGGATTTCGAAGTGGAGATCCCCGACGGTCGCGTGCCATCGTGTTGACGCGGCCGATTTCAGCGGTCTGAAGGTGGCATCGTTCTTGGCGTACTCGGCAATGGCGGCAAGCGCTTCGGCGGCCGATAGGGCACGCCAGCGTTGCAGTTCAGAGTTATCCACAGCCTTACGGCGCATCGAATCCTCCCCCAGACCCCCACCTGCTACCCGTCTCTAAGAGACTGATTTCAAAACCCTCTAATACTAATAGTTCACACACACTATAACGATATAACGAAGCGCCCCGACTCCTTCGGCAGATCGGCGGACGCGAGATTGACGGTGATTCTGCTTGCTGACGGGGAAATCGAAGCCACAGTTCTGCAGCGCAGCGCGCACGCGTTCACGGCTTTCGCGGACTTCGAGATCGGGCAGACCGATGATGGAAAACGACGGCAACCCGTCGTTGAAGAGATGGACTTCGACGACGACTTCCGGCGCGCCCCCCAGGCGCGGGCGTGCGACTGCGTACCACAGCAAGCGACATGATTTCACCCGATCGGGCGCGGCTCGAATGCCGCGCCGGCAATAAAACTAGAACGTCACGGCTCGCTCGCCGAGGTCTTCACTGAGCGGCGCTCAGTCTTGCGTGGCCGAACCGCCCGCCAGACATTGCTCCAGCTGAGCGACGCGCTTTTCCAGTTCTTCGAGCCGCGCGCGGGTGCGCACGAGCACTTGCGTCTGCGTATCGAATTCCTCGCGGGTGACGAGATCGAGCTTGGAGAAGCCCTGCGCGAGCATGGCCTTCATGTTCTTTTCGACGTCCTTCGCCGGAGAGTTCTGCAGTAACTCGCTCATCTTCTGCTGGAAATCGTTGAATATGTTATTGGACTGTTTCATCGTTTCGAGAGCTAAAGTCAGAAGTAGTGTACGGGGGAGTTGAGGCGGGAAATTGAAGGCGGTGGTGGTTTCAGCTGATAATTGGATTGTCGAAGTCGGAAAGCAGCAAATAACAAAACCATCCACCATGAGCA
>LFJI01000577.1 GCA_001235855.1 Candidatus Burkholderia brachyanthoides | reverse complement strand
CTCGCACGTACGGTTCCTAGGGGGACTCCTCTTCCGCAAGGAAGGGGCTACCCTACCGAACATTTCTGTTTTTTCCGGGCCGATCTCGGGCGGCGTCTCAACCACACGCGGCCCGCCCGAATGGCATTCTTAAGCGCTCGACCGAAGCGTGGTGACTGCAATGCCCTGAACCAATAAGGAGAGTCACGTTATGCGAATCGCACAAATTGCACCGTTGTACGAAGCCGTCCCCCCGAAGTTTTACGGCGGAACCGAACGCGTCGTGTCGTACCTGACCGACGCCTTGGTCGACCTCGGCCACGATGTAACCTTGTTCGCCAGCGGCGATTCGCAAACCAAGGCGAACCTCGAGGCCGCATGGCCGCGCGCCTTGCGACTCGATCCAACTATTCGCGACGCGTTCGCACCGCACATGTTGTTGCTCGAAGCAGTTCGCCGCCGCGCGCATGAGTTCGACGTGCTGCACTTCCACCTCGACTACATGCCGTTCCCGTTGTTCACCCAAATGGACACGCCGTTCGTGACGACGCTGCACGGCCGTCTCGATCTGCCGGAATTGCAGCCGATCTTCAACACGTTCTCGAAGGCGAATGTGATCTCGATTTCGGACAACCAGCGTAGCCTGCTGCCGCAGGCGAACTGGCTGAACACGGTCTATCACGGCCTGCCGTCGGACCTGCTGACGCCGCAGCCGCACAAGAAGCCGGAATATCTGGCGTTTCTCGGCCGTATCTGCCTTGAAAAGCGCGCCGACCTTGCGATCAAGATCGCGGCGCAGAGCGGCCTGCCGCTGAAGATCGCCGCGAAGGTGGACAAGGTCGACCAGGAATACTTCAAGTCGACGATCGAGCCGCTGCTGTCGACGGCGAACGTCGAGTTCATCGGCGAAATCAACGAGGCGCAGAAGCCGGAATTCCTGTCGGGCGCAAAGGTGCTGCTGTTCCCGATCGACTGGAACGAGCCGTTCGGCCTTGTGATGATCGAGGCGATGGCCTGCGGCACGCCGGTGATCGCGTTCAACCGTGGTTCGGTGCCGGAAGTGATCGATCATGGCGTGACGGGCTTCATTTGCGAGGACGTGCCGGGTGCGATCGGCGCGCTGCATCGGATCGATGAACTGAACCGCACGGAAATCCGCGCGCAGTTCGAACGCCGCTTCAGCTCGCACGCGATGGCTCAGAATTACGTCGAAAGCTATACCTCGATGCTGCAAGCCGCCAAGCGTCCGGTGCTGCGTCAGGTCGCCGTGGGCTAAACGCTCCGGTTTATTCGCTGCAAAAGAAGAAATGCCGCCCGATGTCGAGCGGCATTTCAGACTGCTGACCAACCCCACGTTTTGGAAAACGTGGGGTTTAATGAGATGGT
>LFJI01000576.1 GCA_001235855.1 Candidatus Burkholderia brachyanthoides | reverse complement strand
GATAGCACTCAATCTTCTTTTAGAATTACGGAATCTCTCTACATAGAAGCAACCAATCTCCTTCTTGCTAACACCACCCTTTTGATTTGATCAATTACATTTCCGACTGTCTCGCAGCTAGTCTATCTCATCCCAAACTCTTCGCAAAGAGCAAATCTATCACCGGAAGCCTAGCCCCTTTATCACACGTTGTCAATAAAACCATGGATTTTTTACTTTTCGTACTGGTTGAGCCAATGGAATGAAAATATGAGACACCAGGTTCAGGCAAATCATACTTGATAGTAGCCAGTCGATACTCGAGAGCAGAGATAAGATCTCTAACTAGCTTTGAGTGTTGGGTTCTCTTTTCATGGACATTGTCTAGCTTGGAATGAACTTTAGGCACAGATTCATTGATTTAAACCAACAGCTTTTTCTGTACCAATTTTGAGTTAAGGAAATTATCATGCTTAGGAGAGCAGGCATCTTTTTCAAAAAGGTAAACACGCGCTGTCACTCATTCAAGCAATTTCTTACTTAAGAAGGCATCTTAAGCAAGAAAAGAAACGGCGTCAACCGACCCAAAATATTTCACTAAATGACCATCCTCCCTACTATGAATGTGGATTCAATTCAGATCAATTAATTTATGAGAGAAGAGAAAGTCATACCAATTAATCATGTGCCAGGAACCAGATTTGAACTGGTGACACGAGGATTTTCAGTCCTCTGCTCTACCAGCTGAGCTATCCCGACCAGTCGCAGCATAGCATCCTCATTTTACTCGAAAATGGGGGCTGTGTCAATTAAAAGAAAGAAAGGGAATTCAAAAGTTTTATTTAGGTACTGAAATTGCTTGACTTGGATCTTAAAAAAGAGGACTTTGGGAGTTTCAGTTCAGTATTAGTAATTATATAGATTGTAAATCATTCAAATGGGTATTTCTTGCTCAAGGATGTTCATTTGTATGTATATCATCTAAATGGGATAAGAAAAGGGCATTTCCGCACCGATCAATTCTAAAAAATAAAGTGAATGGATAAGGAATTTTGAACCGATAACAAAACGAAAGATAGATAAATAGATAGTTGGGGAGTCAACTAGTTTATTTGGGGATAGAGGGGCTTGAACCCTCACGATTTTAAAAGTCGACGGATTTTCCTCTTAACTATAAATTTCGTTGCTGCCAGCATTGACATGTAGAATGGGACTCTATCTTTATTCTCGTCCGATTAATCAGTTCTTGAAAAGATTTAGCAGACTATGGAGTGAATCATTCGATCAATTCGATTCTTTCTTCAACGTAGAATCTATTCACACCAATTCTTTGTTTTTTCATAGAAAAAACAAAAAAAAAAAAAAAACAAAAGTATTTCATTACTCATTTAATAATATTATATCTATT
>LFJI01000575.1 GCA_001235855.1 Candidatus Burkholderia brachyanthoides | reverse complement strand
CTTCCTGAAAATCCGCGCCGCGTTCCCCAGAAAAGCTCGATGAACCCAAAAAAGCGCTACGCTGCCGTAGCGCCTTAAAAGTTCTAGCCATTCCGAGGGCCATGCTAGAACCTGAGAGACTGTATTCTGGTGGTTGAAGCGGGAAGCGATCACGCACATCGCCTGAACCTTTCGAAATTAGGTTCCATTTTTTCTGGGATCGCTGACCAAGTCAAGCAAAATTTCTGATGTGGGCAACTGCCCAAAGCCATGTACTGAAAGGGGTTTTGTTAAAAAAAGTTCATCCGGAATGCTACTAATTCGACAGCCTTGCACGCCTTGCAAGCTTCGATTGGCATCCGGGTAGAATCGCGCAACCGCATCAGTCGAAACGACGTTTCACAAAAAACTAAATGCAGACGCCAAATAACACAAGTCCGGGTCGTGATAAACAGAGAGAGAGGGATGGCGAGGAAGTCACCGCGCTCGCGCGGGGCCTCGACATCCTGCGCCGCATCGCCGCCGCCGATGCGCCCGTTAGCAATCGCGAACTGACGGAATGGACCGGCATCCCCAAGCCGACAGTGTCCCGCATCACCGCGACCTTGGTTGGCGCAGGACTATTGCTGCGCCTGCCCGATAGCGAGCGATTCGTGCTCACCGCGTCCGTGCTCGAACTCAGTAACGGATTCTTACGCAACTTCGATATTCGTGCTCGCGCCAGGCCATTTCTGATCGCTCTTGCCGAACAAACCGGGCTTTCCGTGCACCTCGCCGTGCGCGATCGGTTCGAGATGGTTGTAATCGATTCAATTCGTCCACGCTCGGCCGTTCTGGTCTCGCGATTGGAGGTCGGCGGCCGGATGGATCTGAGCCGAACCGCCATCGGGCGCGCATACCTGTCGGTGTTATCGGCACCGGAGCGGCAGGCCTTGATCGGCAGCCTGCAGACGGCGTCGGGCGACGATTGGCCCGCCATTGCGCGCGGCCTGCAACTCGGGCTCGACTATGCGCGCGAAAAAGGCTTCGCGATTTCCATCGGCGAATGGCATTACGGGCTGAACGCGGTCGCGGCGGGCTTCGTCGGGCCGTCGGAGGAGCGCTATTCCGTCAACTGCGGCGGCGCGGCGCATCAGTGCCCGCAGGACACACTGGTGAGCGATGTCGCGCCCGCGCTGCTCGAGTGCGTCGCGCACATCGCGCGGGAAATCGGCGGCAAAGCAATGGCGCCCTTCGCCGGGTAGCCGCCGGGTCCATCGGGGACAACGAAGCCGATTAAACTAATGCTTGCCCGAGCATCGCTGATTGCCGCCGCGAGCGCTTGCCCACGCCGCACGGCATGCGTGTAACACTCGTAATCAGCCTGTATAGACCGGAGACATGGGTAACACTTCGGACGAATGGTTCGTCCGGAGTCGATCATG
>LFJI01000574.1 GCA_001235855.1 Candidatus Burkholderia brachyanthoides | reverse complement strand
AAGTGTTACCCCTGTCCTGGAACAGGTGTTACCCATCTCTCCGGTCTATACAATCGAGAACGACGTGTATCAGGATCTGTACGTGTATCAGGATCTGTATTACGGCGATGCGCGGCCGTCCGCGCTCAAGAATTTCGACACCAAAGGTCTGGCGCTGCACTACGCGTCGTTTTCCAAGAGCCTGACGGCATCGTACCGGATCGGCTGGGCCATGCCGGGGCGTTTTCGCGTGCAGCTCGAAAAGCTCAAGTTCCTCAATATGCTGACCACGCCGTTCGTGCCGCAGGTCGCTGTCGCGGACTATCTGCGCCAGGACGGGTACGACTGGCATCTGCGGCGTGTGCGCAAACTGTACCGGCAGCAGGCGCACATCATGAGCGCGATGGTCGAGCAGTTCTTTCCGACAGGCACACGCACATCGACGCCACAAGGCGGCTATCGGCTATGTGTTGTGGGTCGAACTACCGTCGAGCGTAGATTCGATGAAGCTCTATCGCGCCGCGCTCGAGAACGGCATCACCGTGGGGCCGGGTACCATGTTTTCGACGCGCAATGCGTTCGGACATTTCATCCGGCTCAATTACAATTATCCGTGGACGGCGCAGAGCGAGGCGGCGTTGCGTCGGCTGGGCGAACTGGTCGGTGAGATCGAAGCGCTCGGGGCGCGCGCCGCTAAAACCACATGACGAGAAGAACGCTGAATGAACGACGCAATCGATCCGGCGGTGGTCGCCGTACTGACGCAGCTATGGCGCGCGAAACGGGAGGCGCCGGAGCGCGCGTGGTCGCTAGCGAAACTGGCCAAAGCCGATCTGCCGATGAGCACGCTCAAGCGCCAGCTCACGTCGCTGTCGGAGGCGGGGTTGGTGCAGACGCAGGAGAGCGAGGACGGCACGGGCAGTGCGTGGCTGAGCGAGGGCGGGGAGACGTTGTGCTCGGCGGTGTTCGGAGAAGGTCCTGCTTGTGAGCGGTCTGGCTGATTTGATATATTGATGTAGATATTAAATGTAAATGCGAGAGGTTGGACATGGGTCGAATCCTGGTCGATTTGCTGGACGAGCAGATCGATGAACTTTCCGCATTGGGCGAAATGCAGCAACGTTCCCGCGCGGCGGTCATTCGCGATGCGGTCAGCGCGTATGTCGAGAGCAACAGGCGGCGTCCTGCGGTCGACGTGTTCAGCTTGTGGAAGAATCGGCGGATCGACGGCTTGCGCTATCAGCAGGAGTTGCGCGAGGAATGGTAAAAGCAGTCTTCGACACGAATATCCTGATCGACTACCTCAACTCGGTCGAGGCGGCCAAGCTCAAACTGGAGCGTTACGAGCAACGGGCGATCAGCATCATCACGTTCATGGAAGGAGCTAAAGTCAGAAGTGGTGTACGGGGGAGTTGAGGCGGGAAATTGAAGGCGG
>LFJI01000058.1 GCA_001235855.1 Candidatus Burkholderia brachyanthoides | reverse complement strand
AAGGTTAACCGTTTCGCGGGAAAGTAAATAATAAACAGTCCTTCCGGGCTCTTTTCGAACTGGCCTTTAATACTTCCGGACGAGGGTAAAATGATTACTCGATTATGACCAGCGTGGTTATCATGGCCGTCAAGCGAGTTTCGAAATCGGAGTTCAAGGCAAAAGCGCTAGAGTACTTTTGGCTCGTGGAATCAACAGGAGAATCTATGATTGTGACTGACCATGGCAAGCCCGTACTCGAAGTGCGGCGCTACGAAAAATCATCTCTCATGCCGCTGGAAGAGTTGCGCGGAAGCGTCCTGCATTATGAAGATCCTCTCGAGCCGGTCGGACTCGAGGATTGGAAAACGCTTCCATGATCGTACTGGACACGCACGCATTGATCTGGTGGGTCGAAGGGGCGGGATTGAGCAAGCAGGCGCGAACAGCGATCAAGGAAGAGGGGGAAATCGTGATCTCTTCGATGACGGCCTGGGAGGTCATGCTGCTCGTCAAGAAAGGCAGGCTTCGGCTTGGACGTGAACGGCTGGTTCAATAAGATCAGCCATATCAACTGCGTTCGGATCGCGCCCGTGGATCGTCACATCGCGGCCAGTTCCGCTGACCTTTCCGGCGACTTTCACAGCGACCCGGCGGACCGCATGATCGTGGCGACCGCTCGCTTTGCGTGCCCCTTGTCACCAAAGACGTGAAAATTCGTGAATACAAACACGTCAAGACGATCTGGTAACCAAGAGAATCGGGTGCCCAAAAACAAAAAGGGCGGATAAGCCAAGCTATCCGCCCTTCCTTCATTCAGACCGGCACGCGATCAATTTCGTGGAATCAATTCGCCACAGCCGCCATCTTCGACCCTTTCCCCTTCTGCATGCGGCCAATCTCTTCGAGCTTGATTTCCACATGCTTGGAGAACACATACTCGGCGGGCCGCTGCTTGTCGATAGGCAATTCCTTTGCGAACGCGCCCGTCGTGCGCGGACCCGACAGCGCGATCTTCGCGGCCTTCAGCGGATGCGCCACCGTGTCCATCACGGCGGTCGCTTCGAAGCCGCAGTGGACCATGCAGTCCGCGCACTTCTCGTACTTGCCCGTGCCGTACTTGTCCCACTCGGTGGTTTCCATCAGTTCCTTGAAGGTCTTCATATACCCTTCGCCGACCAGATAGCACGGCTTCTGCCAACCGAACACCGTGCGCGCCGGGTTGCCCCATGGTGTGCACTGATACGTCTGGTTGCCCGCGAGAAAATCGAGGAACAGCGTCGACTGGCTGAACGACCAGTTCTTGCCGTTGTTGCCGCGCTT
The DNA here is from genome assembly GCA_001235855.1 of Candidatus Burkholderia brachyanthoides. Taxonomy (GTDB): domain Bacteria; phylum Pseudomonadota; class Gammaproteobacteria; order Burkholderiales; family Burkholderiaceae; genus Caballeronia; species Caballeronia brachyanthoides. Next base: position 10,381 of record LFJI01000058.1, on the reverse strand, counting down.
GAAGATTTCGCGGAACAGGTTCTTCGTCTTGTCGCGGTTCAGGAAGTGCTGCTGATCCGGGGCGCGCTCGTACGCATAACCCGGCGACACCGTGATGCCGTCCACGCCGATAGGGCCGAGCGTGTCGAAGAACTTCGCCACGCGTTCGGGTTCGGCATCGTTGAACAGCGTGCAGTTGATGTTCACGCGGAAGCTGCGGCGCTTCGCTTCCTTGATGGCTGCGACAGCTTTGTCGTAGGTGCCCGGTTGCGACACTGAGTGATCGTGCGCTTCGCGGTCGCCGTCGAGGTGAACCGACCAGACGAAGTACGGACTCGGTTCGTAGTCGTCCATCTTCTTTTCCATCAACAGCGCGTTCGTGCAGAGATACACGAACTTCTTGCGCACCATGATGCCCTTGACGATCTGCGGCATTTCCTTGTGCAGCAAGGGCTCGCCGCCCGCGATCGACACCACCGGCGCGCCGCACTCGTCCACTGCGCCGAGACACTCTTTCAGCGATAGACGCTGGTTCAGGATCGGGTCCGGATAGTCGATCTTGCCGCACCCGTTACACGCGAGGTTGCAGCGGAACAGCGGCTCCAGCATCAGTGCGAGCGGGTAACGCTTGGTGCCCGTGATGTGCTGCTTGAAGATATAGGCGCCGACCCGGGCCTTCTGAAGCATCGGAATAGACAATTGCCTGCTCTCCTTATTCCTCGCGAACCGCCGTCGCAGTCGCGGGCGTTGCCTCGATGGCAGCGAGCGGCTGCGTGAGCTTCGCGGGGAGTTTGAACTCGACCTTCTCCTCGCAGCCGGACATCGTCGTCACTTCGACGGGTCCGTCCGATGGCGCGCAGGGCATCGATCACATGCCCGACCATTTCCTCGGGCGCCGAAGCACCCGCCGTGATGCCGACGGTCTGCGCATGGGTAAACCATTCGGCCTTGATCTCCGAACCGTCCGCAACGAGATAACTCGCCACGCCGCTTTCGGCGCCGATCTCGCGCAAGCGGTTCAAATTGGAACTGTTCGTCGCGCCGACCACCAGCAGCACATCGACCTGCGTGCTCAGCTCGCGCACCGCCGCCTGGCGATTTTGCGTCGCATAGCAGATGTCGCGCGTGTCCGGACCGACGATATCCGTGAAGCGCCAGTGCAACGCGTCGATGATGCCGCGCGTGTCGTCCACCGACAGCGTGGTCTGCGTGACATACGCGACCAACGCGTCGTCGGCGAGTTCGAGATTCGCGACTTCGGCTTCGCTTTGCACCAGCACGACTTTCGCCGGAATCTGCCCGATTGTGCCTTCCACTTCGGGGTGGCCCGCGTGACCGATCAGGATCAGCGTGCGACCCTGCGCGACATACTGCCTGCTTTGCACGTGCACTTTCGTGACGAGCGGGCAGGTGGCGTCGAGCACATCGAGGCCGCGCGTCTGCGCGTCGTGCTCGACGCTCTTCACGACACCGTGCGCACTGAAAATGGCCACCGCGCCGTGCGGCACTTCATCGAGCTCCTCGACGAAACGCGTGCCTTTGCCGCGCAGGTTATCGACAACGTGCCGGTTGTGCACGATCTCGTGGCACACGTAGACCGGTGCGCCGTGCCGTTCGAGGGCCCGATCAACGATTTCGATCGCACGGACCACACCCGCACAAAAGCCGCAGGGGTTGAGCAAGGATAATAGGCATATTCGAACGAACTCCGACTGGCGCGGGTTTCGGGTCGCCGGGCGAAACTGACACGCCGTGGCGCGCTTTCTGCATTCGGACTGCTCGGCTTCGCCTGTTTTTACATTTTAATTACGGAGAACCGCCGGAGCGCATCGCAAAGTCGAAAAAGAGTCGAATCTTTTCATCCACGCGTCCAGATTAATTGGATATTCTAACGCGTTCCCTTTTGGGGTGCTTGCCACCTCTACGCCGCGCGAAGCTTGCCGCACGCGCAAATACGGCGGATCGAAGAACCCATTAAACTCTTAGACTGTCCGAGCGCACCGCCCGTCACACCATGCCGCAAGCTTTCGCGCCTTTTACCGTGCAATCGATGCTTCGTCAGGCGGCGGTTCACCGCAAGATTCATCGAGCAGGTTTTTCACGCTGTATTTTTCGCGCAACGACGTGCTTGCGCCGTGCCGTGTCGTGCCACGCGCCGTTCGCCCTTACGCGGAGTCGCGTCATGCGCCTGCTCTATCAGACGAATAACAACTCATGCTCTTGATCGCCTGGCTCTCTCTTCTCATCTGGATCGTGTTGCTGTTCGCGCGCGGCGGGTTTTGGCGCGCGCAGGCCGTGCCCGCGTTGTCCGCGACCACCATCCATGCCGTCGGCAACGCGGAGATCGCGCGGCGCGGCGCTTGGCCCGGGCTCGTCGCCGTCGTGCCGGCGCGCAACGAAGCCGATGTGATCGGCCGCGCGGTCGGCTCACTGCTCAAGCAGGACTATGAAGGCGCGTTTCACGTCATCGTCGTCGACGATCACAGCAGCGACGGCACCGCCGCTGTCGCGGTGGCCGCCGCGCGCGCGATCTCGGTCTCGAAGACCGTCTCACGGTGCTAACCGCCAAGCCGCTGCCGCCCGGCTGGTCGGGCAAGGTGTGGGCGCAGTCGCAAGGCATCGGCGCGATCGACACGTTTGGCCTGCCCGCCGAGTATCTGCTGCTGACCGATGCCGATATCCACCATCCCGCCGATGCCACCACCCAACTGGTCGCGCGCACGATCGTCGAAGACCGCGATCTGGTCTCGCTGATGGTGCGCCTGCGTGCCGATTCGCTGTGGGAAAAGACACTGATTCCCGCCTTCGTGTTCTTCTTCGCGAAGCTGTATCCGTTCGCCTGGGTCAACGATTCGAAGAAGATGACGGCGGGCGCGGCGGACGGCTGCATGCTCGTGCGCCGATCGGTGCTGGTGGAAGTGTGCGGTATCGAATCGATCCGTCAGGAACTGATCGACGATTGCAGCCTCGCGCAGCGCATCAAGCATCGCGCGGGCAGGAGCGATGCACGCCCCATTCGCCTCGATCTAGCGGAATCGAGCGAATCGCTGCGGCCGTACGATTCGTGGCGCGAGATCTGGAACATGATCGCGCGCACCGCATTTACATAGTTGCGCTATTCGGCGCTGCTGCTCGCGGGCACGGTGCTTGGCATGTTGGTGATCTACATTGCGCCGCCGCTCCTCGCGCTGACGATGGGCGCGCGCGCGTGGGGCCCGCGTGGCTGGCGTGGATCGCTATGTGCGTCGCGTATGCGCCGATGCTGCGTTACTACCGGCGCTCGTTGCTGTGGGCGCCGTTCCTGCCGCTGGTGGCCGCAGCATTCTATGTGAGCGCGACGATCGGCTCGGCGGTGCGGTTCTGGCGCGGCAAGGGCGGGCAGTGGAAGGCGCGCGTGCAGGCGCCGACGCAGGAAACCCCGTAACGCGCCGAACCGGGCGATGAGGCTTCGCGACGAAGCCGCGTCACTTCACTTCACAACGGAAGATTGGCAGAAGCGGCAGCGGCCTGGAGGAGCGTGTCGAGGCTCGACTCCAGCGCGCCAAGCTGTTCTTTTAGATTCATGCGGAGGTGTCTGTGACTTGCTTGCGGACAGCGCGCCCCGATTCTACCTGCTCGACTTTCACACGGCCGACACAGGTTGTAACCAATTGCTCGCAACGTGCGGATTACACGACAGATAGCTTGCGCGTCGCACGGATTCAAAAAAGCGCGCCAAAACATACTTACTTGACGTTCGCCTTCAGGCCGTCGATGGCGGCATTCAGCGTCGCGCTCGGGCGCATGACCGCGTCGAGCTTGGCGTCGTCCGGCAGGTAGTAGCCGCCGATATCCGCTTCCTTGCCTTGCACGGCCGCGAGTTCGTCGACGATCTTCTTCTCGTTGTCGGCGAGCGTCTTGGCCAGCGGCGCGAACAGCTTCGCGAGTTCGGCGTCTTCCGACTGGTTCGCGAGTTCCTGTGCCCAGTACAGCGCGAGGTAGAACTGGCTGCCACGATTGTCGAGTTCGCCGGTCTTCGGCGACGGGCTCTTGTTGTTGTCGAGCAGTTTGCCGGTGGCGGCATCGAGCGCCTTCGCGACGAACTTGGCGCGCGCGTTGTCATGCTTGATGTCGAGTTCTTCCAGCGAAACGGCCAGCGCGAGGAATTCGCCGAGCGAGTCCCAGCGCAGGTGGTTTTCTTTGACGAGCTGTTTGACGTGCTTCGGCGCCGAGCCGCCCGCGCCCGTTTCATACAGGCCGCCGCCCGCCATCAGCGGAACGATGGAGAGCATCTTCGCGCTGGTGCCGAGTTCCATGACCGGGAACAGGTCAGTCAGGTAGTCGCGCAGGATGTTGCCCGTGACCGAGATCGTGTCCATGCCGCGAATGACGCGTTCGAGCGTGTAACGCATTGCGCGCACCTGCGACATGATCTGGATGTCGAGGCCCTTTGTGTCGTAATCCTTCAGGTACTTTTCGACCTTCTTGATCAGTTCGTTCTCGTGCGGACGATACGGGTCGAGCCAGAACACCGCCGGCATGCCCGAGTTCTTCGCGCGCGTGACGGCGAGCTTGATCCAGTCGCGGATCGGCTCGTCCTTGACCAGACACATGCGCCAGATGTCGCCCTTCTCGACTTCCTGCGTGAGCGACTCGATCACTTCGTTGGTCGCGTTGTCGACAATGTGCGCCGTGCCGTTCTGCGAGATTTCGTAGGTCTTGTCGTGCGAACCGTACTCTTCGGCCTTCTGCGCCATCAGACCGACGTTCGGCACCGTGCCCATGGTCTTCGGGTCGAAGCGGCCGTTGGTCTTGCAAAAGTTGATGATTTCCTGATAGATGCGCGCGAACGTGCTTTCCGGGATCAGGCACTTGGTGTCTTGCGGACGGCCGTCGGCGCCCCACATCTTGCCGCCGGCGCGGATCATCGCGGGCATCGATGCGTCGACGATCACGTCGTTCGGCGCGTGCAGGTTCGAGATGCCCTTGGCGGAATCGACCATCGCCAGTGCCGGGCGATGGTCGTGGCACGCGTGCATGTCGCGAATGACTTCCTCGCGCTGCGATTCCGGCAGCGCTTCGATCTTCGTGTACAGATCGACGAGACCGTTGTTCACGTTGATGCCGAGTTGCTCGAACAGCTTGGCGTGCTTGGCGCACGCGTCCTTGTAGAACACCTTCACGGCGTGACCGAAGACGATCGGGTGCGAGACCTTCATCATGGTCGCCTTGACGTGCAGCGACAGCATGACGCCGGTCTTGAACGCGTCTTCCATCTGCTCTTCGTAGAACTCCACGAGCGCCTTCTTGCTCATGAACATGCTATCGACGATCTCGCACGCCTGCAGCTTGACCTTCGGCTTCAGCACGATGGTTTCGCCCGACTTCGTGACAAGTTCCATGCGGACTTCGCGATCTTTGTCGTTCGTGATGGATTTTTCGCCGTGGTAGAAGTCGCCGTGCTTCATGTGCGCGACGTGTGTGCGCGAAGCCATGCTCCACTCGCCCATGCTGTGCGGATGCTTCTTCGCGTAGTTCTTCACGGCCAGCGGCGCGCGGCGGTCCGAGTTGCCTTCGCGCAGCACCGGGTTCACGGCCGAACCGAGGCACTTGCCGTAACGTGCGCAGATGGCTTTTTCCTCGTCGTTCTTCGGCTTTTCGGGATAGTCGGGCAGCTTGTAGCCCTTCGATTGCAGTTCCTTGATCGCGCTGGTCAGCTGATGCACCGACGCGCTGATGTTCGGCAGCTTGATGATGTTGGTGTCGGCGTCCTGTGTAAGGTTGCCCAGTTTCGCGAGGTTGTCCGGAACTTTCTGCGCGTCGCTCAGGAATTCGGGGAATTCGCCCAGAATGCGCCCGGCGACGGAGATGTCGCTAGTCGTCACGTTGACGCCTGCGGGTGCGGTGAAAGTACGGATGATCGGCAGAAACGCGCTGGTCGCGAGACGCGGAGCTTCGTCGGTCAGGGTGTAGATGATGGTGGGTTGCTGATTACTCATCGCTTGTCTCGACATCCGAAAACAGGTTGGGGAAAGCCGCTGGCCTCGTCACCCCTCCGGCAACAATCTGCTATTCTGCTTGAATTTGCGGGTCGCGCGTGTGAAAGTGGGCCAGCAAAAAGCGTGAAAATAGGCGTTTTTCTTTCTAGATCATCGACTTAACTTTTTTTGAGTCTTATAGAAGAGTAGGCGCTTGCAGTCGCGCGGTACGCGCGCCTGTTTCATCTTCCCACCACGGTTGCTGCAAATTTGTGCGTTTGCGGCGTGCGACGCCTGAACTACATTCAGCTAGACGCTTCGGCTGCAATGTTTTCGGCCATCCTATCGGCAATCCCGAGGACACGGCACTCAGATGATCTCGATCGACGACTCCTGGCGCGGCTGGATTGCGGAGAATCTCGTGCTCGGCAGTGACGGCGAATCCATCGTCGCGACGCTGGTGGCGCACGGCTTCGATGCGGATGCCGCGCGTGCCGGAGTCGAAGCCGCCCGTCTCAGTCCTTATCTGGCCGGTTTCGTGCGGATGCGCAACAGGCTCAGAAAGCGCGACTGGATGTTGAGCATCTATGGCGGGTTGCATCGCATCCGGGGCGAGGCGGGCGTGCCGCGCCGCGCCGCGAGCGGCTGAGCGTTGCCGAGTTCTTCGACGGGTACTACTACTGCCAGAACCGTCCCGTCATCATCACGGGCATGATGGAAGACTGGCCCGCATGCAAGACATGGTCGCCGCCCTATCTGAAACGGACATGCGGCGATCTGGAGGTCGAGGTGCAGTGGGGCCGCGATTCCGATCCAGATTACGAAATGAATCGGGCCAAGCTCTCGCGCCGCGTGAATTTCGGCGAGTTCGCGGAGCGGGTCGCGTCGGCGGACCGCTCGAACGACGTTTATACGACGGCGAACAATCAGTGCAGGAACGGGCAAGTGCTCGAACGCTTGCGCGGCGATATCGGCAAGCTGCCGTATCTCACGAACGACCCCACGGCCAGCTTTCTCTGGTTTGGTCCGGCGGGTACGAAAACGCCGTTGCACCACGACCTGACCAACAATTTCATGGCTCAGGTAATCGGGGCCAAGCGCATCAATCTGATCCCGCTGTTCGATACGCCGAATGTCGACAACCATCGCCATTGCTTTTCTGAAATGACCGGCGAGACGATCGATGTCGGCTGCTATTCGCTCGCCACCGCCACGCAGCACACGATCTGCGAACTGAACGCCGGCGAGATCCTGTTCCTTCCGATCGGCTGGTGGCATCATGCCGAGGGCCTGAGCACCTCGATCACGATCACCTATACGAACTTCCTTCGCGAAAACGAGTTCTTTCGCAACTACGACACCTACTCCGAAGTCTGAGGCAGTCGCTCAGTCCATCAGGACGTGAGATACCCGTTCGTCCGGAACCAGTCCAGCGCGTCCTTCAGACCTTCACGGTACGGCCGCGCCGCGTAGCCGAGTTCCCGCTCCGCCTTCGCCGATGTGAAGTACATCTTGTTCTTCGACATCCGCAGCGCGTCCACGGTGACGAAGGGCTCCTTGCCGCTTATCTTCGCGAACCACTCCGCGCCGACCGCCAGCGGATAAAGCGGCCCGCGTGGCAGCTTAATGGTCGGCGGCTTACGCCCGACGAATCCGGCGATGTCCGCGAGCATCTGCTGCAAGGGCAGATTCTCGCCGCCGAGGATATAGCGCTCGCCGGTCCGGCCGCGTTCCAGCGCCAGAAAATGCCCGTTGGCGACATCGTCGACATGCACGAGATTGAGGCCCGTATCGACGAACACCGGAATCTTGCCGGTCGCCGCTTCCACGATGATGCGCCCGGTCGGCGTCGGCCGCACGTCGCGCGGACCGATGGGCGTCGACGGATTGACGATCACCGCCGGCAGCGCGTTCTGCGCGATCATGCGCTCGACCGCGCGCTCCGCCAGCACCTTACTGCGCTTGTACGTGCCGATGGTGCTCTGCGCATCCGATGGCTTGCTTTCATCGACGATTACGCCCGAACTCGTCACCTGCAGCGTCGCGACGCTGCTCGTGTAGACCACGCGCTCGACGCCTTCGGCCAGCGCGGCACGCATGGTGGCCTCGGTGCCGAGCAGGTTGGCGCGCTCGATCTCGCTCGGGTCCGGCGCCCAGATGCGGTAGTCCGCCGCGACGTGGAACAGAAAGCGGCAACCCTTGAGCACAGCGCGCATCGACGCTTCGTCGCGCATGTCGCCGACGACGATCTCCGCATCGAGCGACTCCACGTTCTTGTGCGGACTGGTCGCGCGCACTAGCACGCGCACGTCGAATCCGCGTTCGATGGCGAGCCGCGCCACTGCCGAACCGACGAAGCCCGAAGCCCCGGTGAGGAGCACGCGAGAGCCGGAAAAATCAGTCATTCTTACCTCGTTGTCGAGTCGTGTGCGGCCGTGTTTCGCAATCGTTGCCGCGCCGTAAAAACCAGCAAAGCCCGATGTGACAAGGACTTGCGGCTCATGCTATGGTCCCGACCTGCCGCGCGGGAAGCCCGCGCACAACACGAACGTCACTGGTGAACGATGCCCCAAGACACTCGAAACCACGCCACCTGGATTTACTTCGCCATCGCGATCGCGCTTGCGGTCGTCTTCTCCGTCGATCTGCTCACGCCCATGCGTGTCGCGATCTGGGTTCTCTACGTGTTGCCCGTCGTGCTGTGCATGTGGCTCGACTGGCCATCGTCGCCGGTATGGACCACGGTCGTATCATCGATATTGATGATCGGCGGCTACGTGTTCTCCACGGCCGAGCCGGGTGCCAACCACGACATCCTGCAGCTCAACCGCGCGATAGGCATTTTCGTGCTGCTCGTGCTCGCGCATCTGTGATATCAAATCGCGGCTGGCGGTTTAACGCACCGCCTGGCTGCAGCAGGGCATCGTGCAAATGAACCTGCAGTTGTGCGGCGAGCAGTCGCCCGCGTCGATCGGCGTGAGCATCTGCGCACGCTGGTGCCGTATCTCGATGCGAAGGTCGGCGTAGTTTACGCGCTCGACAACGAAGCGCTCTCGCGCGTGGCCGGCTGGACGCTGCCGGACGAGAACGGCGCGCCGAAGCGGATCGTGCGCGGCGAGGGGCTCGTCGGGCAGGCGGTAGAGGACAAGCGTGTGCTCGAATTGCGCGACGCCTCCGCGCTCGGCAAGGAAGGGCGCTTTGCGGATGCCCGCGCGCTGGTGGAATCGGCGTCGGAATCGATCGGCATGGCGCTGCGCTCGGCGCGTTACCGACAGCGTCTGGTCGAATTGCTGGAGGAGACGCAGCGCCAGAGCGAAGAATTGCAGGTGCAGCAGGAAGAACTGCGCGTCCCGAACGAAGAACTCGAAGAGCGCGGCCGCGCGTTGCAGGATTCGCAGGCGCGGCTCGAACAGCAGCAGGCCGAACTCGAGCAGACCAATGTGCAGCTCGAGGAGGATTCGCAGAATCTGGAGCAGCAGAAGGCGGAACTGCTGCACGCGCAGCAGGAACTGACGGCGAGCGCGCTGGAAATGGAGCGCGCGAGCCAGTACAAGTTCGGGTTCCTCGCCAATAATGTCGCACGAATTGCGCACGCCGCTCAATAGTTCGCTCATCCTCGCCAAGCTGCTGCAGGACAACAAGCAGGGCAACCTGAGCGACGAGCAGGTGCGTTATGCGCCGCCCATCCACTCGTCGAACAGCGATTTGCTCGCGCTCATCAACGACATTCTGGATTTGTCGAAGGTCGAAGCGGGGCAGATGGACGTGCAGTTCGCGCCCGCCTGCGTCGATTCCATCTTGCAGACGCTGCGCCAGACTTTTACGCCGGTCGCCGAGAGCAAGAGACTCGCGTTCGTGACCGAGCACGGTGAGAACGTGCCGCAGTATTTCGTCACCGACACGCAACGCCTGCTTCAGGTGCTGCGCAATCTGCTCGCGAACGCGTTCAAGTTCACGAAGCGTGGCAGCGGACGGTGGCAGCGCAGCACGCGGGCGAGGACGCGGTGCGCTTCGAGGTGCGCGATACTACCGTACCGGTATTGGCATCGCGCGCGAGAAGCAGGAGATGATCTTTCAGGCGTTCCAGTAAGCCGACGGCACCACCAGCCGCAAATACGGCGGCAGCGGGCTGGGCTTGTCGATCTCGCGCGAGTTTTCGCGGCTGCTGGGCGGCTTGGTTTCGGTGTCGAGCGAACTGGGGCGCGGCAGCGTGTTCGCGGTCACCCTGCCGATCGCCGCGCGCGAAGGCACCGTCACCGCGAAGCTCGATACCATCGGACATATGAAGGAGCCGGAACCGGCGGCGGTCGTTGCACCATCGCCCGCGCCCGCTCCGGCTGCGCCCGCGCCGCCGGCGCAGGCGTTCGAGACGCCGCCCATCGCCGACGATCGCGCGATCCTGAGCGGCGCGAACCGCAACGATGTCACGCACCTGCTGGCGCTGG
>LFJI01000573.1 GCA_001235855.1 Candidatus Burkholderia brachyanthoides | reverse complement strand
CCGTAACTATAACGGTCCTAAGGTAGCGAAATTCCTTGTCGGGTAAGTTCCGACCTGCACGAATGGCGTAACGATGGCCACACTGTCTCCTCTTGAGACTCAGCGAAGTTGAAGTGTTTGTGATGATGCAATCTCCCCGCGGCTAGACGGAAAGACCCCATGAACCTTTACTGTAGCTTTGCATTGGATTTTGAACCGATTTGTGTAGGATAGGTGGGAGGCTATGAAACCAGGACGCTAGTCTTGGTGGAGCCGTCCTTGAAATACCACCCTGGTTTGTTTGAGGTTCTAACCTTGGCCCGTGATCCGGGTCGGGGACAGTGCATGGTAGGCAGTTTGACTGGGGCGGTCTCCTCCCAAAGCGTAACGGAGGAGTACAAAGGTACGCTAGGTACGGTCGGAAATCGTGCTGATAGTGCAATGGCATAAGCGTGCTTAACTGCGAGACCGACAAGTCGAGCAGGTGCGAAAGCAGGTCATAGTGATCCGGTGGTTCTGTATGGAAGGGCCATCGCTCAACGGATAAAAGGTACTCTGGGGATAACAGGCTGATACCGCCCAAGAGTTCATATCGACGGCGGTGTTTGGCACCTCGATGTCGGCTCATCTCATCCTGGGGCTGTAGCCGGTCCCAAGGGTATGGCTGTTCGCCATTTAAAGAGGTACGTGAGCTGGGTTTAAAACGTCGTGAGACAGTTTGGTCCCTATCTGCCGTGGGCGTTGGATATTTGAAGGGGGCTGCTCCTAGTACGAGAGGACCGGAGTGGACGAACCTCTGGTGTACCGGTTGTGACGCCAGTCGCATCGCCGGGTAGCTATGTTCGGAAGAGATAACCGCTGAAAGCATCTAAGCGGGAAACTCGCCTTAAGATGAGATATCCCCGGGGCGTCCAGTCCCTTGAAGGGTTGTTCCAGACCAGGACGTTGATAGGTCAGGTGTGTAAGTGCAGTAATGCATTGAGCTAACTGATACTAATTGCCCGTAAGGCTTGATCCTATAACCAGTGTGTTTTACGTAGTGAGTCAGCGCTTGAGCGCGTGACTCAAGACTACCCCCGCGCCACTGGTTGAGTAATAAGCGACTGTGCCCATACCAGTCAGTACCCCAACTACTTCTTCCCGGATTTGCCGTCGCGTCCCAAGACGCGACGGCAACAAAAGTCATGCCTGGTGACCATAGCGAGTCGGTACCACCCCTTCCCATCCCGAACAGGACCGTGAAACGACTCCACGCCGATGATAGTACGGATCCCCGTGTGAAAGTAGGTAATCGTCAGGCTCCTCCATGCCGTAAAACAAAAAGCCCGCATCCTTTCACAACTCCCCCCAAATCGTTGGATGCGCGTCCAACGATTTGGGGGGAGTTGTGAGCAGGCACAGCGCGCGATTCAAGCGGAGCCGTCGTTCAAGATTATCT
>LFJI01000572.1 GCA_001235855.1 Candidatus Burkholderia brachyanthoides | reverse complement strand
GGGTCGTCGGCACAATGGATCCATTGTGCCGACGACCCGTACTAAAGACGCCTACGGAAGAAGACCTTTCAGATAACCTTCCCACCACGCAAAGCATCGATACGCGCAGCGTCATATCCAAGCACATCGAGAAGTACCTGTTGGGTATGGGGTATGCTCCCCCAAAGTAGGCGGATGAACCCGCGCCTCAACGGGCGTAGCACTCATCTTGATAGGACTGGCGACGAGCCGAACGGGTGCCCCACAAGGATGAGTGAGATCGATCTGCATGTGCCGCGCAACGACTTGAGGATCTTCGAAGACCTCGCCGAGGCCATTGATAGGCCCACAGGGCACGCCAGCGGCCTCGAGCGCCGCGAGCCATTCGTGCTTGCCCCGCGCCCGAACCATATCCGCAAGAATCGGCACGAGCACATCCCGATTCCGCACCCGCGAAGGATTGGCCGCAAACCGTGGATCATCGGCGAGATCGGCCCGCCTCCCGGCTTCGACGAACTTGCGAAACTGCCCATCGTTGCCCACGGCGACAATGATCCATCCGTCGCTGGTCTGAAACGTCTGATAAGGCACGATGTTCGGATGTGCATTCCCTCCAGCGCACCGGCAGCTTGCCACTGGCAAGAAAGTTGGTGTTCACGTTAGCGAGCATCGCGACCTGCACATCGAGCAGCGCCATGTCGATGTATTGCCCCTCGCCCGTGCGATTCCGTTGCGTCAACGCCGCCAGCACACCCACGGTCGCATACATGCCAGTCATCAGATCGGAAATCGCGACGCCGGCCTTCTGCAGGCCGCCACTCGGTTGACCATCGCGCTCGCCGGTGATCGACATGAATCCGCCGATCCCTTGAATGATGAAGTCGTGCCCCGCCCGATGCGCATACGGCCCCGTCTGCCCGAAACCCGTCACCGAGCAATAGACGATATCCGGTTTCACCGCCTTCAAGGACTCGTAGTCGAGCCCGTACTTCTTGAGTTGCCCGACCTTGTAGTTCTCCAGCACGACATCGCTCTGCGCGGCCAGTTCGCGCACGATGCGCTGACCGTCGGGCGAGGCGATATCCACCATCACGGAACGCTTGTTGCGATTCGCCACCAGGTAATACGCGGCCTTGCGCGTGTCTTCGCCATTGGGCTGTTTCAAGTACGGCGGCCCCCAGTGACGCGTGTCGTCGCCGACTTCCGGCCGTTCGATCTTGATGACGTCCGCGCCGAGATCGGCAAGCGTCTGCGCACACCACGGACCCGCCAGCACACGGGTCAGGTCCAGCACACGGATATGACTCAAGGCTCCCATTCGTCGTTTCTCGCTAGCGAAAGTGGCTCAAGGTTACGGAATGTCGCACAGAACGGACGCTCGTGCGCGCCAGTTGTTTCGCGAAGTGATCTCGTACCGACTGTCAACGCGTGTTTGCGA
>LFJI01000571.1 GCA_001235855.1 Candidatus Burkholderia brachyanthoides | reverse complement strand
GATGAAAATTGAAGATGGCCGGCCTCGAGAAGGGGGCTTCACTGGGCTTGAGCCCATGAGGCGAAAGTCTCACGTACGGTTCCTTAGGGGGCGATGGTGTCGTAATTTGCTGTTGCTACCTGGCGGCCAACATCTCGACGAGCGTATCGATGGTGAACTTGCTCGTCTTTTTGTTGACGACGTCAGAAGCGCGGGCGTGTCACGTGTAATATCTCGGCTGCTTCGGCTTGCTTGAGATGATGTGCCTCGATCCATGAGGTAAGCTCATCCATTAGTTGTTCTTTGAGAAGCAACGTCTGGCCGATGAGCGCCTCGGACTCTGCCTGATACTGCCTGCCGGGCTTCGTCAGGCGCAAAGCCGAGTTCGGCGAAGATGTTCGCGCCGCGCTTTGTCACATGTCGAACGTGCGTATCGACCTTGCTCATGGTTGTGCCTTTCTCTCTCGTGCGATCGCGCGATATCGTATGGCTGCGATCCCTTTATCCTGTCGGGACGTGGTCTGCGTTTTTTCTGGAAGCGTGGAGCACGTAGATCGCTTCCTCGAATTTGGCCACGCAAATCACACGGTATATGCCGCTTGCGTCGCGAAGACGAATCTCTCTCACGCCTGCTCAAACGTCGTCGAACGGTTTCCGGTCTTGCGGATCGAATCCAGCCTGCAGTCGCCCGAGTTGAAAACCGGCTTCACGTCGAGCAGCCGAAGGGAAGCCCAGAATGTCATCGTAAGAGGAGCCGATCCCAGCGAATATCCTTTTCATTATCCATTGTACAAAATTTTATACGCGATGGAGTGGAAGACCTGTCACGGTAATTTAGTGAGTTTGTTTCGCTCCATGAACACGAAAACTCCCAACCAGGACGAGCGGCGTGTGACTCACAACCCGCATCGGCATCGCAATGCGGCAGGCGTATGAAAGCGGACAGTCGGTCGACTTACAGCCACTGCGATAAAATCACCCCTTCAGATCGCCGCGAAAAACAGGCAAAGGAAGGTCAATCGCAATGGAAGTTCATAAGGAAGTCGACGCGCGCGGGCTCAATTGTCCGCTGCCGATTTTGCGGGCGAAGAAGGCGCTGGCCGACATGGCGACCGGCCAGATCCTGAAAGTGCTGGCGACCGATCCGGGTTCGCAGCGCGATTTCGCGGCGTTCGCCAAGCAGACCGGCAACGAGATGGTGAAAACGACGACGCAGGACAAGACGTTTATCTTTCTGATGCGCCGCCGCTGATCGCTGGCAATCACGCTGGCACGCAAGAAAGCAAAACCCCATCACATTACTGTAACGGTTTTTTTAAAGCTCACGCAAAAACCGCTTCAGCCTTCGAGAATTGGCGAACGCGTATGCAGATACTCTTCGAACTCGCCCTTGACTTCCGGGTGACGCAGCGCGAATTCCACCGTCGCCTTCAGATAGCCGAGCTTGC
>LFJI01000570.1 GCA_001235855.1 Candidatus Burkholderia brachyanthoides | reverse complement strand
TGGGCTTGAGGCCTATGAGGCGAAAGTCTCACGTACGGTTCCTTAGGGGGCGATAATGCCTTAATGTGCTGTTGCTACCCGGCGCCGGCGTGCCGGAAGACAGGCCGCTCGATCCACGACTAAAGAAGAAACGCATGAACAAACGATTTTCGATGATCCGCGACTTCCACCTTGCCGACTGGTTCACCCTCGGCAACGCGATTTGCGGAACGGGCGCGCTGTTTTCGTCGATGTCCTATCTCGACGAAAACGACGTGCTGCACATCTATCTCGCCGTCGGGCTGGTGTTTCTGGCACTGGTGTTCGACGTGCTCGACGGGCGCATCGCGCGGTGGCGGCAGAAAGCGTCCTTGCTCGGCAAGGAACTGGATTCGCTCGCCGACGTCATTTCGTTTGGCGTGGCGCCCGCGATCATCGCGTACGGGTGCGGCATGCGCGGCTTGTACGACCGCGTGATCCTCGCGTATTTCGTCGCGTGCGGCGTGTCGCGGCTGGCGCGCTACAACGTGACGACGGAGGAAATGTCGAGCGGCAGCGGCAAGGTCACGCACTTCGAAGGCACGCCCATTCCGACCTCGTTCGCCATCGTGCTGATGCTGGGCGTTGCCGGATATTTCGGCGCGGTCGGCGAGCATCTGTGGCTCGGCACGTGGAAGTTCTGGGGCTTCACCATGCACCCGCTGGTGCTCATCTACGCGATCTCCGGTTCACTGATGATTAGCCGCATCCGTATTCTGAAGCTCTGATTCTTCGGCTTCAAACAAAAAGCGCATGCGGCCGTGAGACGCATGCGCTTTTTGTTTGCCCGCGCGACGTTCAGGCCGATGCCGAAACGCGCCGTCCGATCAATGCGTAAGTGAGCGAGCGCCAGCAGCGGGAAGGCGGTGGCGAGCGTCGCGACGAGCGTCCAGCCGCCGCTTTCGTAGATGCGGCTCGCGAACGCCGATCCGCACGCGCCGCCCACGAAGATGCTCGTCACGTAGATCGCGTTCAGGCGATTGCGGCTCGCCGCGTGCAGACCGTAGATCTCGCGCTGGCCGAGCACCATGTTCATCTGCACCCTGAAGTCGAGCAGCACGCCGGTCACGACCAGCGCGCCGACGCCCCACGTCGGATGCACCATCACCAGCCTATAGTATAGGCGAGCGCCGCGAGCAGCAGCGCGACGAAGGTGGCGGGCACGGTATGACCGGCATCGGCGGAGACGTCCGGCAATGGGCGAGGAAGTCGCGCCGATTGCGCCGACCAGTGCGAACAGGCCGATCTGCGTTTGCGTGAGGCCGTAGTGACGCGTGAGTTCGATCGGAATCGCGGTCCAGAACAGGCTGAACGACGCGTTGCGACGTGAGGTCGCATAGATGATTGTTTCACCTGTTAGCACAGAGGTAGAGAAACCGGCTGTTCCATCAGCCGTAACCTAAGAGACCAGTTCAAAATCC
>LFJI01000569.1 GCA_001235855.1 Candidatus Burkholderia brachyanthoides | reverse complement strand
GAGTGCGGCACGCTCCGAGACCGGCAGGCGCCCAGGGTATCGCTTGCGTCGCGGCGCGCACGGCACGCATCGTTGCGATAATCGCGCTTATTGCACTGCTGATCGCGGCGCTCGCGCTCGGTATCGCCATCGGCACGACCTTCGCGCGCAGTCATCTCGGCGAGGAACAGGCGCTGGCGTCGCGCCGCACCTACGAGATCGAGCAGCTCGGACGCATCGACGCCGCACTGATTGAACTGACGCCGCGCAGGTCGGCGAACTACACAGCTTCGATACTCGCCTGAAGAGCACTGGCGGCGTGGGCGCGACGTTCCACCGCTGCCGGACGGCGACGATCCCACCGTCTCGCTCGACGGCGCGGGCGGCCCCGAACTGCCGCCGCGCCGCCGCGCCGCTGCGACCGCGACCGCATGCGCGAAGGCTCGCCGCGGCAGCGCATGAAGGCGGCGGAACACATGCTCGACTGTCTGGATCAACAGGTGTCGATGCTGCAAACCGCCACGCTCGGGCACTACAACATGGCGTTTCCTGGCCGCGATCCCGCGCCCGATGCGCGCTTCGACTCGCCGTACGGCAACCGCTTCGATCCGTTCACGGGGCGCCTGAGTTTTCATCCCGGGCTCGACATGGTTGCGCCGATCGGCACCTCGATACTCGCAAGCGCTGGTGGCCGCGTGATCCAGTCCGGCGAGCGCAACGGCTATGGCAACGCCGTGGACATCCATCATAGCGACGGCATCGTCACACGCTACGGCCATGCGTCGAAGCTGCTGGTGCACGTGGGCGAATATGTGATGCCGGGACAGGAGATCGCCGAGATCGGCAGCACTGGACGCTCCACCGGACCGCATCTGCACTTCGAAGTGATCGTCGACGGTGCACAGATCAACCCGAAACCTTATCTCAGGCTCTTTCCCCGGCAATCACATGCGCAAGGCTGACACCAGGCGGATTTCGCTCAAGCTCACGCAGCACACCTATTCGCTCACGCCTAAGCGCAGTGCGGTGTATCTGCCCAGCGTGATCGCGGCCGTGTGCGCCATCGGCGCACTCGTCGCTGCTGGCCTCGCGCTCAGCAGCTCGCGCGAGCAGGCGAAGAAACTCGACGTGTTGTGCGCGCCGCCGGTATCCGAGCAGAAGCTGCGCATGGATGTGAGCGCGGCCATCGAAGGCAAGCTGACCAAGCTCGACCCGCAGCCAGCCGCCGCGACGATCGGCATCGAAACCATGCCCACGCTCAACTTTTCATCCCTGACGCCCTTGCCGAACCCCGAAACCAACTGACCGCGACCATCACATCAGACAGTTGGCAGTGCCGTCGAAAGTTGGCCGGCAGCAGAAAAACTGGTCATCCGGATGACGAGGCACAGGGAATGCGTGGCAAATCCGTGTTAGAGACCAGTTCAAAATCCCCATGAGGGAGCTATTTACTTCTTTGGCGATT
>LFJI01000568.1 GCA_001235855.1 Candidatus Burkholderia brachyanthoides | reverse complement strand
TCCTCGAAAAGCTTCACCGACTTTGTTCGCGAATCAGTGGAACGGGACACTAGCGGCCTCGCGTGAAAATCGGCCAACCTGTTTCGCGTGCGTAAACTCAACGAATCAATTTTATAGGATTACTAATCTTGAAAACACTCTTGCTTAGTCTTGATTCTTGGATTATTAACATATCCGCACTACTCCACTCTTTAGGCCGTTCGATTTATCGCGCCAAAGTCGCAAAGCGTCGCAGGTAGTCAAACAATTCAATAATGAAATAAATGAAGGAGGCTATTCTCATGAATCACCTTAATAAGCAGTCCCAATCCAGCGCGCTCGCCCTGGCCGTACTCGTCGCTGACTCGATCAACGCGCACAGAGCCGAATGGAAGGAGGGCACGACTTACACCGACGGTACGGCCGTCACCTATAACAGCCACACGTATCAAGCACTACAATCGCACACCGCGTATCCCGGCGCGGGATGGACGCCGTCCACGACGCCCACGCTATGGAAGGATCTGGGGGCATCGGGCGGAGCACGACGCCGACGCCTACTCCAACGCCTGCGGGCGCATGCTACGCGGCGTGGTCGGCATCGCAGGTGTATGCGAATGCGGGGACACACGTGACCCATAACGGTCGCAATTATCAAAACAGGTGGTAGACGCAGGGCGAGGATCCGTCGCAGACCGGGCAGTACGGCGTGTGGCAGAACCTCGGCGCATGTTCGGCCAGCCCGACGCCCCGCCAACACCCACCCCCGCCTCCTACAAACCGAAAATCACCTACATCCCCGAGCCCGCCGGCTATGCCACCGCCGCGCAGTTTACCGCCGCCGAGAAGTCGCTCGTCGATTAGACGAACGGCCTCATCACGCTCATGCGCGCCGCGCTGCGCGTGCTGCCCGACGACGACGTCAACGCCGTGGTGCTCGGGTGCGCCGCGAATCACTCCAATGTGCGGCGCGTCGAGTCGATCGTGAGCGAGCAGAAGTTCGATCAACTGTTTCCGCTGCGCGACACCCACTTACCCACTACTTCTACGTTAACTTCCTGCGGGGCATCGCCAAGTTCCCCGCCTATTGCGGCGATTACAGCGACGGACGCGACGCCAACGCGATCTGCCGCAAGCTGCTCGGACTTCCTTCGCGCATTTCGTGCAGGAGAGCGGCGCAAACTGGCCATCACTCACGCCGGCGCAGGTGCGCTCCGGCTACCCGGATCACAACAATGCAGTGCTCGCGAAGATGCCGCAGGACACGACTATCCCATTCCATTCTGATGGGTATTTTTAGATAAGTGTAACCAAGAGGCCTGCAACTTTTAAGCTGTGGGCTTTTTTTCTTGTTTACGATTTTTTGGAACCCCACTTATCGAATTAGGCACTTCTGAAAACGTAAATAAATGATCGAACGCTATGCGATCAGGACCAGCGTTTTTGCATCCGGCGAACGGTTTCCGTT
>LFJI01000567.1 GCA_001235855.1 Candidatus Burkholderia brachyanthoides | reverse complement strand
CTCTTATGAATTCCTGACCATTTAGCTTTCAATGCTGTGGAAATGCCAGTGAGAACCTTGGTGAGGTCGCGAGTGTCGCATGCCTTTTGGAGCTTGAGGTACCCCTCCATCTTGTCATTTTGCAACTGATAGATTGAGTTAATCATTCGTGCCGAGAAGTCCACCACTCTGCCTTGAAGTATGACTTTGTCTTTCTTGAGTTCTTGAGGTGTGAGCTCACTGAGTGCGCAATAGAACTCGCGGCACAACTCTTTTGTTGCCGTGTCTAGGTAGGCAGGCTCATTGACAAATGTGTTCCACTTGTGGTCGTGGATGTATCCGTCGAATGGAGGTTCGACGGTCATTGCTCGTTCTTTCCACACTTGCCTCGTCCGAATGTCTTCTTGAAGTTGAAGCAAGTTGTCAATGATGTGTGGTGACTCCTCTTGCTCCTTTTGGCTTGTTCCCACCTCATGGGTTCCCTTCCTTTTTGGAGGCATCTTGTTGTACCTAGAAGGAAATGGCATCAGCATTGTGTATAACCTATGCCACATTTGGTTACAACATGACAATTTGATGCATGGAGTTTTAGGCACACAGGTATGGCGTAGGCCAAGTACTTAAGCATATTCAAGTGGATAATGTGTGGTGAGTGAAAGTGGTGGTTCACTTGATGAATTTTCAAGCCAAAGAACATGTGTACATATGCACAGTAGTTCAAAGAATACAAGAAAAGTAAATCAGAAGCATATAACAAGATCTGTGGTGATGATGCTCGTTTGGAGGCTCGAGCCAAAATTCAAATATTGCCCATTTCATCAAGTAACCATATGTCAGCTAAGAAATGATGCACTCATCCACACGTATCACTTAGACAATGATTACATGCACAAATGTTAGTCAAAATAACAAGGAGTTCTCTGGGGCAATTCATCAAACACCTCAGGGGCGTTCTTAGAGCTAGGTATTTACAAATGAAATTTCTAGCACCCTAGCCTAAAAATTTTGTAGACAATCAGCAAAATCCCAATTTACAAGTCATAATCCAACACATTATAGCCAAGTTTCACTCACAATTTCGAAAGAAAAACAACCTTAGGGCATGTATGAATAAGGAAGTGAATAGTAACTTCTTACCTTGGCCTTTTTGTGTTTGATTGATGAATTGATGATGAAAACTTGTTCTCTCAAGTGAATGTGTGTTGTGAACGATGTTATTTGGTAAGGTGAAATTAGAGGAAGATGGAATGAAGTGGAATAGGTTATGAAGTGTGCGTGCAGTGGGTGAAAATGGTGGACAGTGGAGGAAAACTGTTTCTTATTATGAGAGATTTTTGCCCAGCCTTCACAAAAATGAAGGCTGGGCATATATTACGCCCCATTTATTGCCCTTCCGGATAAAGGCTGTGCCTTGACGCGGCAAGGACCTCTGCTGGGCGAAAAATTTGCCCAGAAGAGGGACCCTTGCAC
>LFJI01000566.1 GCA_001235855.1 Candidatus Burkholderia brachyanthoides | reverse complement strand
CAACAATTTAACGTCGTATGCTCGACGATCTTCGATTTTTATCCAATGCCTTTTCTCTCCTCTAAAATCCAACTTGTTGATTTCTTGCATTCAGTGTAAGACTTCTTCAGCTCCATATCTCCACTGATTCCAGTTGAATCAGTTGCATTGATCACCAATTGGATTTCCTCTCCTTCCACAAAGGCATATATTGAACGGTCAAGCACAGGTTGCCATTCTACTATTGGTTCTTCAAATTTGTGAAAAGCCTCAAAAATCTCCTTCTGCTCTATTTCCTTGGACTTGGCTGATCCTGCAGGAAAAGAAACAAATGTTACCAACAAATCTGATTCATCAATATTTGATTCATCAAACCTCTCAGCTTCTTGTTGGAAAACAACTGATTCTTTTTGTATCACTTCATCCAATGGGTGTTCTTCTGTGATTTCAGAATCTTTCAAGTTTACTCCATCTCCCAAAGGAATCGTACTATCATCTTCCTGATCAACAGCATTCTCCAACCTCCTCATGTAAGATTGCAACTGACTTAATTGATTCTCCAAATTTTGAATGCTCCTCCTTGTTTCCTGTTGAAATTGGAGAGTATCAGTAGCAATTAATCTAACAATTTCATCAAGAGGCATACCTGAATTGGAACAAGGTTGTTCCATTGCAATGTTTTGCTCAGGTTGACAATATGAAAAATCCTGTGATTGTACTCCATAGCCAAAGTTAGGAGGATAATTCCATTCTAGGTTATAAGGATCAGAATAAAACTGATATTATCTTGCTCTGAACCTTGAAATCCACCAACTGAATTAGTATAATCAAAATAATCATATTGAACTCTTGGACACCAATTAGTTGGATGGCATGGAGAACCACAAAATTCACATTTTCTCATTCTTCGCACATTTTGCAAAACAATTAACTGTTGAACTATTGAAGATAATTCAGAAACTTGATTTTCAAGATTGGAAATACTTACATCATTTATGCTTCTTAAATAAGATCATTCCCAAGTCCCAAATTGATGTGAATCAAAGGCCATTTCACTGCAAAAATTTAGCTGAACCAAATACTACAGAAAGAAATAAACAAACTTTGACACAAGTCCGCGGCAACGGCGCCAAAATTTGGCAGGTTGTCGAAGCCTACTAAATTATTTTCTAATCCTTTACTACCACAAAACTTGCAGTAACAGTGGACCAGGTCTATTCCCACGAGGAACTGAGTTTTAGCATTTAAAGTCACAAAAATGGGGTTTTGGATTTATTAAACTACTCGACACCAATTAAATATAAAACTAAATTTAATAAATAACAGAGATAAATTTGTAGAAAATAACAGTTTTACCAAGCTCTGATCCAGGAATTTATTCTCAGTGATTGCATTCTGATCATAGGTTTCAAAAATAAACTTTATTCAATTCAAGCACTCAACCAGAACCCCCTAGGATAGCCATAGCAGAA
>LFJI01000565.1 GCA_001235855.1 Candidatus Burkholderia brachyanthoides | reverse complement strand
CAGGACAGGGGTAACACTTCGGACGAATGGTTCGTCCGAAGTCGATCATGGCCTGACACATGACACACCTGTTACCCATAACCCATATCTCTGGTCTGTACAACCGTTTTACCGCCACGTGCGCGGCGCTCGCGCTCGTCGCGGGCTTCACCGCCCCCGCTTCCGCGCTCGCTCAGGAATGCTTCGTCATGGTCAGCCACGGTTCGGACTCGAATGTCTGGTGGAACACCGTGAAGAACGGCATGCGCGACGCGAGCGAAGACTTCAACGTGCCGGTGGACTATCGCAATCCGCCGACTGGCGATATCGGCGACATGGTGCGCATTCTCGAACAGGCGTCGGCGCGCAACTATGCGGGCGTAATCACGACGGTGCCAAATCTCGAGATGATCCAGAAGGGTTTGACCGGCGTGAAGGCGAAGCACACATTCCGCTCATCACCATCAATGGCGGCCCCGAATCCGGCATGAAGCTCGGCGCGATCATGCATATCGGCCAGCCCGAATACGATGCGGGCAAGGCGGCCGGCGAGCGCGCGAAAGCCGCAGGCATCAAGAGCTTTCTGTGCGTGAATCACGGCGCGGACTACAAGAAGTCCACCATGGACAGCGGGACAGCGGCGAAGACCCCACGGTGATTCAAAGCAAGGTAGCCACGTATTTGCGCTCGCATCCCGATACGCAGGCGATTCTCGCGCTCGACCCCGATCAGGCGACCGGCGTGCTGCGCGGCGTGCAGGACGCCGGCATGAGCTGCAAGGTGTATGTCGCGACCTTCGATCTGTCGCCCGACATTCTCAAGGCGATTCAGGCGGACAAGGTGCAGTTCGCCATCGATCAGCAAGCCGTATTTGCAAGGCTATCTGTCGGTCGTGGCCATGGCCATTTCGATCCGCGACAAAACCACCGACCCCGCGAAGATCGTCGCGACGCTCAAGAGCGATCAGAAGGTCGCAGCGCGTCTGTCCAATTACGACTTGAAGCCGGTCTATACGAGATCGACGGTCAATTCGGGACCGAGCTTCGTCACGGAGGACAACATCGCGCCGGTGCAGAAGTACGCCGGCTCCTACCGATAACCCGAAGCATCGAACGCAAGCGGCGGAGTGACGCAATGAACATCGACATGAATTCGTGGCACCGGGTCGAGATCGATCGACGTGCCTTGAAGGAACTCTCCACGCGATCGGATGCGCGCGGACTCGTGCAGGTGGGCGGCTTTCTGGCGCTCGTCGTCGCGCGCTCGTCGTCGCGACTGGCGTACTCGCGTGGTTCTCGCTCGGCACGGTATGGACGATTCCGGCGTTCCTGTTGTAAGGCACCGTGTTCGCTTTCAGCAAAGCCGCCGCGCACGAACTCGGGCACGGCACCGCGTTCAAGACGCGCTGGATCAACGAGGCCGTGTCGCGGCCATTTCAATATGTCGTAGCGGTAGCCATTTAGAAATGTCGTGTTTT
>LFJI01000564.1 GCA_001235855.1 Candidatus Burkholderia brachyanthoides | reverse complement strand
ATCCTTCACGCCGAATTCGGCCGGTGCCAATTCAATGACGCAATGGACTAGTCGATGCCTCTTAAAACATGAGGCCCAGGACACGAGCGTGCGTGTCGCACTAGAATCGCCAGTTTAGAGCATTACGCCGCGCCGCCGTCAGCACTGCCGATGCGCCATGTCCCTGCCCAACACCTCCGCCGCCCTCTCCGAACTCGCCTGCGATATCTTCTGCGCCGTCGTCGACAACTTCGGCGACATTGGCGTCTGCTGGCGGCTCGCGCGCCAGTTGCACGCCGAGCACGGCTGGCGCGTGCGCGTGTTCGTCGATAACCTGAACGTCTTCCACGCGCTTTGCCCCGAAGTCGATGCGACGCTCGCTCGACAAGAGGCGGCGGGCGTCGTAATCGAGCACTGGCACGCGCCGATGCGCGCGGGCGACACGCTCGAAATCGCGGATGTCGTCATCGAGGCGTTCGCGTGCGAAATTCCGCATGCCTACATCACTGCGATAGCGCGCCGCGAGCGCAAACCGGTGTGGATCAATCTGGAATATCTGAGCGGCGAGGACTGGGTCGCGGATTTTCACATGCGGCCGTCGCTGCATCCGCGCTATCTGTTGGAGAAGACCTTCTTTCTCCCCGGACTCGGCGCGGGCACGGGCGGCGTGATCAAGGAAAGCGATCTCGATGCGCGTCGCGCCCGCTTCGATGCAAACGCGTGGTGGCGCGAGCGCGTGGGCATCGCGCGGCCGGCGCGCGCGAAGACGGTCGTGTCGCTCTTCGCGTATGAAAACCCCGCCGTCGATGCGCTGCTCGCGCAATGGCGCAACGGCGGCGCACCCGTCGTGCTGCTGGTGCCGGAAGGCCGCATCTCGGACGCGGTGGCGCGTTTCTTCGGCTTGCCGAAGTTCGCAGCGAGCGCATCGGCGCACGCGGGCGCGCTGGAAGCGCATGCGCTCGGATTCGTCGCGCAGCCGCGTTTCGACGAACTGCTGTGGGCCGCGGATATCAACTTCGTGCGCGGCGAGGATTCCTTCGTGCGCGCGCAGTGGACGGCAAAACCGTTCGTGTGGCACATCTATCCGCAAGCCGACGACGCCCACGTGCCCAAGCTCGACGCAGCCCTCGCCCACTACACTGCCGGCCTGGCGCCCGCCGCGCGCGATGCGATGACGCGCTTCTGGCACGCCTGGAACGGCCACGGCACGCCGGACTGGGTGGCGTTCTGGTCGCATCGGCAAGAGTTGGAGGCGCGCGCGGCGCACTGGGCGACCGAACTCGCCCGCATCGGCGATCTGGCAGGCAATCTCGTGTCTCATGCGACTACGCGCATGTCGCGTTGAGCGCTCGGGGACACATCGCGCGCTAGCCTCGCCAAATCGGCAAAAACTCAGTTAGAATAATCTATAAGGGTCTCCACATATGGCTTCCCCGTCGGATGCAAACCCGACGTGGTGATGTTGCTTCTTGCTGCGCTGC
>LFJI01000057.1 GCA_001235855.1 Candidatus Burkholderia brachyanthoides | reverse complement strand
GAAGGGGCGCGGCAAAAGGAGCTAAATGTGTTACCCATGTCTCCGGTCTGTACACAACGGCATGGCGCAACTCGAGCGCAACGCGCGCGACTCTTGCAGGAAGACGTAATCCATCCGCATAATGCCCGCGATGCCGATGGATTACGTCTTCAGCCGCTTCCCGCGTCTGGTGCGCGACATCGCCGGCAAGCTCGACAAGAGCCTGACCGAACGCATCATCGATCCGCTCACGCACCTCGTGCGCAACTCGCTCGATCACGGCATCGAAACTGTGGAAGCGCGCCGCGCAGCGGGCAAGCCGACCACCGGCCAGCTCGTGCTGTCGGCGGCGCATCACGGCGGCAACATCGTGATCGAAGTGAGCGACGACGGCGCAGGCCTGCGCCGCGACAAGATTCTCGCCAAGGCGCAGAAGCAGGGCATGGCCGTCAGCGATTCGATGACCGACGAAGACGTGTGGCAACTGATCTTTATGCCGGGCTTCTCGACCGCCGAACAGGTGACGGACATCTCCGGCCGCGGCGTCGGCATGGACGTGGTCAAGCGCAACATCCAGTCGATGGGCGGTCACGTCGAAATCACCTCGCGTCCTGGCGCGGGCACGACCACCAAGATCGTGCTGCCGCTCACGCTCGCGATCCTCGACGGCATGTCGGTGAAGGTCGGCAACGAGATCTTCATTCTGCCGCTGAACTTCGTGATGGAGTCGCTGCAACCCGCAGCCGAAGACATCTACACGGTCGCCAACGGCGAGCGCGTGGTGCGCGTGCGTGGCGAATACCTGCCGCTGGTCGCGCTGCACAGCACCTTCGACGTGGAAGGCGCGCGCACCGAGCCGACGCAGGGCGTCGTCACCATCATGCAGACCGAGGGGCGCCGCTTCGACATACTGATCGACGAACTCGTCGGCCAGCAGCAGGTGGTCGTGAAGAACCTCGAAACGAATTATCGAAAAGTGCACGGCATTTCCGCCGCGACCATCCTGGGCGACGGCAGTGTCGCGCTGATCGTCGACGTGGCCGCGCTCAATCGCGAATCGCGTGCGCAGCATAGCGCGCCGTGCAGTTTCACTAAAAAACCTACGGCAGATTACTGGGAGCCTCTCGTGGCCAAAATTTAACCGATCCAAAACGCCCCGTCCGCACGCCGCGATTCGCAAGGCGAAGCCGCCGGACAGGAATTCCTCGTCTTCACGCTCGGCGCCGAAGAGTACGGCATCGACATTCTGAAGGTGCAGGAAATCCGCAGTTAAGACAGCGTCACGCGCATCGCGAATGCGCCGTCCTTCATCAAGGGCGTGATCAATCTGCGCGGCATCATCGTGCCGATCGTGGACATGGGCGTGAAGTTCAATCTCGGCCGCGTCGAATACGACAACCAGACCGTCGTGATCATCCTGAACGTCGCGCATCGCGTGGTCGGCATGGTCGTGGACGGCGTGTGTCGGACGTGCTGACGCTCGCTCCGGAACAAGTGATGCCAGCGCCCGAATTCGGCGCGGCGCTCGCGACCGAATACCTCACCGGTCTGGGCACCGTCGAAGGCCGCATGCTGATCCTGATGGACATCGAGAAGCTCATGACGAGCCGCGAGATGGAACTCGTCGATATTGTTGTCTAACGCAGCTCAGGATCACAGGAAATTACCATGCTGAAAAAGTTGTCGATCTGGACGACGCTCACACTCGTCGGTTTGTTCGTCGGTTTGTTGTTCGTCGCCTGCGCCGGCATCATCGGCGCGCTGGCGCTGGCGCTGGTCGGTCTCAATTCCGCGAGCGCTTCTCTCACCACGCTCGTGAAGCAGGACATGGTCGCGATGCGCGCGTTGTCGGAGGCGTCGTCGTATCTGCTGCGTTCGCGCGTGACGCTCGATCGCGTGCGTTCGCTGGTCGAAGCCGGCAGCAGCGGCGAAGCGCAGAAGGCGATGGACTGCGGCCAGTATCTGCTCGACAAGAGCAACGAGAACTGGAAGCTCTATCTCGATACGGTCGCGTCCACGCTGCCGAAAGACACGCTCGACGCGCTCAACACGCAGCACGACACGCTCGTGAAGGGCGGCGTGGAGCCGGAGTTCGCCGCGATCCGCGCGAACGACATGAACGCGTATCACGCCATCGCCGGTACCAAGATCAGCCCGATGTTCGTCGCCTTCGACAACGCGGTGACGGCGGCGGTGCAGTTCCAGCAGAAGCACGCGGAAACCTCGCAGGCCGATACCGCCTCGCACATCTCGACACTCAACGCGACCATCGGCACGCTGCTCGGTTTGTCGGTGCTGATCCTGTCGGCACCCGCGTCGCGCTGCGCGGCCTGATCGTGCAGCCGATCAGCGACGCGGTCGATCACTTCGAGCGCATCTCGCGCGCCGATCTCACGACGCCGGCGCACAACGACAGCAACAACGAAATCGGCCGTCTGTCCACGGGCATCGAACGCATCGCATCAACCTGACGACGATGGTCGGCGCGGTGCATCGCGGCGCGGAATCGATCGACGTCGGCGCGCGTGAAATCTCGAGCGGCAACACCGATCTCTCGCAGCGCACGGAAGAACAGGCCGCCTCGCTGCAGGAAACCGCCTCGAGCATGGAGCAGTTGACGAGCACGGTGAAGCAGAACGCCAACAACGCGCGTCAGGCGAGCCAGATCGCGGTGAACGTATCGGATATCGCGTCGCGCGGCGGCGAAGTCGTCAATCAGGTGGTCGATACGATGAACGCCATCGCGTCGAGTTCGAACAAGATCGTGGACATCATCGGCGTGATCGAAGGCATCACGTTCCAGACCAATATTCTCACACGTTGAACGCGGCCGTCGAAGCGGCGCGTGCGGGTGAGGAAGGGCGCGGCTTCGCGGTCGTCGCATGCGAGGTGCGTTCGCTCGCGCAGCGCGGCGGCGGCGGCGGCGAAGGAAATTAAGGCGCTCATCGGCGTAAGGCGCTCATCGGCGATTCGGCCGACAAGGTGCAGAACGGCTCGGAGCTCGTCACGCGCGCCGGCGAAACCATGGGCGAGATCGTGCAGGCCGTGCGCCGCGTGACCGACATCATGGGCGAAATCAGCGCGGCGTCGGAGGAGCAGTCCGACGGCATCGCGCAGGTCAATCTCGCCGTCACGCAGATGGACAGCGTCACGCAGCAGAACGCCGCGCTGGTCGAGGAAGCGGCGGCATCGCTGGAGGAGCAGACGCGCCAGTTGAAGGGCGTCGTGAGCCAGTGGCGCGTGGATGCGAACACCGTGGTGCGTGCATCGTCCGTGGCGGGCGTGGCGAAGGCCGCGCGCGTCGCGCCGATCGTGGCATCGGTAAAAAAGCTTGCCGTCTCCATCACGAAAGTTTCACAAGAGCCTAACGTCGCGCGCGATCCGGCCATTACTAAGGATACGGCTCGCGAAGCAGCAGCGACGACGAAGCCGGCAGCGCGAGTGAGCGCACCGGCCCAGACGTCCGCCGCGCCCGCACCGCGCGCCGCCAAGGCTGCCGTCGCGGACGGCGATTGGGAGGGAAACCTTCTAAGCAACTCGAACGAACATCAGAGACGACCATGCAGGCTTTCGGTACCATGCCCGCGCGCGGGCCGCTCGACGAGAAGGGCACGATGCGTGATGCATCGGGCGCGATCACCGGGTTCGAAAGCCTCAGGTCGTCGAACGAACAAACGCGGCGCGCGGACACGACGCCAAGGACGCATCAAGCATCATGACCACGCGCAACGCACGCATCGACCTCGCTGCCCCTTCGCGCAGCTCGGAAGTCGAACGCGATTTCGAATTCACATCGGCGGATTTTGCCCACATTCGCGAGCTGATCCACCGCCGGGCTGGCATCTCGCTGTCCGATCACAAATGGGACATGGCGTATAGCCGGCTGGCACGCCGTCTGCGCGGCGGTTTCGATTTCGTGGTGTCGGACTGGAACATGCCGAACCTCGATGGCCTGTCTGATGCTTCAGCAGATCCGCGCGGACGCGGCGCTGGCGCATCTGCCGGTGCTGATGGTCACGGCGGAATCGAAGAAGGAAAACATCATCGCGGCGGCGCAGGCCGGTGCGAACGGTTACGTCGTGAAGCCCTTCACAGCCGCCACGCTCGACGAGAAAGTCACCAAGATTCTCGAGAAAGTGAAGATGGCCAAAGCGGGAGGCTGATCGTGACCGATCTGACTTCTGATATCGCCGCGCAGATCGCCGCCGCGGTCGATGCCGAGGGCGACGCGTCGAGCGATCGCATTCTCACGCGCATCGGCCAGGTGACGCGCGCGACCGCCTGAAGTACATCGCGACGATGACCGAACAGGCCGCCGAGCGCGCGCTCAACGCGATCGAAAAGGCCCAGCCGACGATTCAGGACGCGCTGCAGCGCGATGCGCGCTGGGGCGCATGGTATGGCGTGCCACTTGCTCAGGGTAAAGCAGGGGAATTGCTCGCGCAGACGCGCAGCTTCCTGCAAAGCGTGCTGGAGCCCACGTCGGTGACCAACTCGCAGCTGATGGAAATCATGCTGGCGCAGGACTTTCAGGATCTGACGGGTCAGGTGATCAAGAAGATTACGGAAGTCGTGTACCTGATCGAACAGCAGTTGCTGGGCGTGCTGCTCGAGAACATCGCGTCCGGGCGGCACGAGCAGTTCGCGGCGGCGTTGATGTCGGCTGCGACCGGCAGCCCGGAGTCGCTGCTGAACGGCGCAGATCAAGCCGGAAGGCCGGACCGACGTGGTCCAGGATCAGGCGCAGGTGGACGATCTGCTGGCGAGCCTCGGCTTCTGACGGTCAACGGCACGCGCCTATGAAGCGCGTGCCATGCTCAACCGACACGACGGAACGCGCACCTCGATGCGTGGCGTTTTGCTGCGCTGCATCACTAAGCGAACGGTAAGACTATTCTGCCCGACTGGCATACTGTCGGTTTCGGTTTCGCGCGTAAAAAACGTTTGCTAACCAACAGGTGACTTGATTGTCAGTCACTATTGTCCCGAACCAGCCGGGCGGAGGCGCGCGGCCGGAAAAAACGAATGGGAGGCCCAGTGAAGGCATCGAAGCAACCCCGTCGCGGGCATCTTACACAAGCGATGGCGATCATCGCAGGCGCGCTCGGCGTCTGTGTCGCAGCGCCAGCGTTCGCCGCGTTGGGCGGCGATCCGATCAAGCCGCCGCCAGGCTCGAACGTGGCCAACGCGGTCGTGCGCTCGGCAACCGTCGCCGCATCCGGCGCATCGGCCACGTCCACGACCTCGAATTCCACCGTCCGCTCGACGACGCTCGCGAGCGGCACCGTCATCAACGAATATCTAACCAGCGCAGGCATGGTGTTCGGCATTGCATGGCGCGGGCCACGCGTGCCCGATCTCGCCACGCTGCTTGGCAGCTACTTTCCGCAATATCAGCAGAGCCTGAACGAACAGCACGCCGCGCGCGGCGGACGCGGGCCCGTCAGCGTGCAGGACTCGGGTCTGGTGGTCCAGTCGGGCGGCCATATGGGCGCGCATTCGCGGGCGTCGCGTATCTGCCACAATCCATGCCCGCCGGCGTGTCCGCCAGCGACATCAAATGAGCGACGGGAAACCCAGAATGCTTAGAATGACACCTGGCGCTGGCGCCTCCTCCTCGCGCAGCGGCGATATCGTGCGCTGGTTCGGCGTGCTTTTTCTCGCGTTGACGCTCACGGCATGCGGCGGCGGCAACAATTCCAGTTCCAGCGGCTCGTCCGGCGGCGGATCGAGGGGTTCGACCGGCTCCGGTTCCAGCGGCGGCTCGACCAGCACGGCGACGGCGCAACCGAGCGCGGTCAACAACACCAACGCGGTGCCGATCACGGTCAATGCGGACGTGGCGAATTTCGTCAATATCCCGAACGTGTCCGTGACCGTGTGCCAGCCCAACACCAACAATTGTCAAACCATCGACAACATCCAGCTCGATACGGCGTCGTTCGGCCTGCGCCTCGTCAGTTCGGCGGCGAGCCAGGTGCTCGGCAACCTGTCGGCCGTCGCGGTGTCGGGCGGCGGCCAGCTTGCAGAGTGCGCGGGCTTTGCCGACGGCTATACGTGGGGCACGGTGCGCACGGCTGACGTGCGCATGGGCACAGAGCAGGCTTCCAGCGTGCCGATCCAGATCATCGGCGATCTCGCGTCCTCCTCGGCACCTTCCGGCCTGAACGGTTGCCCGACCGGCAACGACGAAAGCACGGTGGCACAGATCGGCGCGAACGGCATTCTCGGCGTCGGCGCGGCGACCTACGACTACGACTGTGGCACGTCGTGCGCGAGTTCGGCGCAGAACGGCATGTACTTCTCGTGCACCAACTGCACGGGCGTCATCGTGCCGCGCGCGCAGCAGGTGACCAATCCCGTGACGAAGTTCCCGGTCGATAACAACGGCGTGATCGTGCAGTTGCCGCTGGTGGCGGACACGGCTCGGCTAGCGCAAGCGGCACACTGATCTTCGGCATAGGAACGCAGAGCAACAACTCGCTGTCCGGCGTGACGAAGTACGGCACCGACAGCTATGGCAATCTGTCCGGCATCTATAAGGGCACGACGTATCAGACCTTCTTCGATACCGGATCGAACGGCAATTTCTTCCAGGACAGCTTCACGCTGTGCTCGAGCACGAGTTCGTTCTATTGCCCGTCGTCGGAGCAGTCGCTGTCGACGGTCATCACCGGTCTACGTAGGCTACGACCTGACGGGAAGCTCGCCTTACGTGGCGTTCTGATCGCGCGCGAAAAAGCGTTTTCAGATGTGAAAATCGGCTGCGTTTGCGCGCAACCGGTTTTTTTTTTCGAGCATCGGTTGGGATACCGCGCCGGTCATTCCTCCGCGCGGGCTTGCGCGGCGCCTTTTCGAAGAGCATGTCGTAGAGCCAGTGCGGCATCGCATGCAGCAACATGCCGGCGATACGCATCTGCCACGGGAAGGTCGCGTAGCGGACCCGGCGCTCGATGGCGTCGGCGGCCTTCGATGCGAGCATCGATGCGAGCAGCCGGTGTCCATCAGAAACGGCATCGGATACGGATTGTGCGCGGTCATTTACGAGTGGACATAGCCCGGCGCGATGGTGACGACCGCGACGCCGCGCGGCCGCATCTCGACGCGCAACGACTCCAGATACTTCGTCGTCGCCGCCTTCGACGTGCTGTACGCGCCTGAGCCGGGCAAGCCGCGCACGCCCGCGACGCTCGAAATGCCGACCAGCGTCCCATGGCGCGCGGCCGTCATCGAGGCCATGAACGGCTCGAAGGTCGCGACCATCGCGAGATAGTTGGTGTCCATCACGGCACGGAAGGCGTCGAGATCGCCGTGGCCGGTGAGCGCGCCGCGGCTGATGCCCGCGTTCGCGATCACGATATCCGCGGCGCCGTGTTCGGCCATGAAGCGGCGCGCGGCGTCGGCGAGCGCCTCGTGGTCGCGCACATCGGCGGGATAGAGCGAGATGGAAGCTTGAGGAAAGAGCGCGCGGCGAAAGCCGCAAGAGACTCGCCACGGCGGGCGACGAGGCCGAGCACGGCCCCGCGTTCACATACTCCTCGGCCAGCGCGAGGCCGATGCCGCTCGATGCGCCGGTGATGAAGACCTTCTGTCGAACCGCATTCATACCGGCGCGCGCGGGATTACATCTTTTTGTCGCGGACGTGCTGGATGAGGAAGTCCAGCACGTCGGTCGTGCCCTTCAGGCTATTGGTCTGCGCCGGGACCGTCACGTACTTGTCCTGCACGACGACCGTCGGCACGCCGTCGATGTGATAATCCGACAGCAGCTTGGAATCGCGCTGGATATCGCTCTGCGTCGAGAACGAGTTGTACACGTCCATGTACTTCTTCGGGTCGATGCCCTGCGTCTTGAGGAAGACCGCCTGCGCCTGCGGCGTCAGCAGATAGTTCTTCTTCACGTGGATTTCGTTGAACACGGCCGGCGTGACCTTTTCCGCGACGCCCAGCGCGACGAGCGCGTGATACATCTTCGAATGCGGGATGAAGTCGTCACGGAAGGCGACCGGCACGCGCTTGAACACGACATCCGGACCCTGCTTCTTCTCCCATGCCTCGATATACGGCTCGAACTCGTTACAGTGCGGGCAGCCGTACCAGAAGAATTCGATGACCTTGACCTTGCCGTCGGGCGCGCCGATCGGCCGAGGCGCTTGCAGCACCGTGTAGTCCTTGCCCTGAGTCGGCACGGCGTGAACCGTAGTCGCGACGCTCATCGAAGCGGCGGCGATGCCTAAAGAAAGGGCGAGGGCGCTAAACAGTTTTTTCATGATCGGAGAAGGAACCAGAGAAATCCATTAGTGGGACACACGTCGCTTAAGCGTGGCTTAAAGCGACACCGCCCGCGACCGCTCGACGCGGCGCAGGCGGCATAATGCTCACTGCTTCGAGACGCTGATCACGGCAGTATCAACGCCCGCGTCCGACAGACGCTGACGAGCCGTGTTCATCTCCTCGAACTTCGCGAACGGGCCGATGCGTACGCGATAGTACGTCACACCGCCCGCATCGCGCTGAGTCACCTTCGATTCGAAACCCTGGAAGCCCAGACGCGCGCGCTGCTGTTCGGCATCCTGCTGGGTCTTGTATGCGCCGACCTGCAGGTAATAACCGGTGTTCACGCCACCCAGCGCGGGCGGCGTGGTCTTGGCCGTGGTGGCGGGCTGCGAGCCGTTCTTTGCGGCGGCGGCGCTGCTGGTCGCGCCCGGCGTGCTGGCGGGACTCTCACCAGAAGCAGGCGTGCCCGACGGCGGCACTTCGACGATCTGCGGTTCGTCGAGCATGCCCGACGATTGCGTCTGACTGCTGGTTTGGCCCGGCGCGGTGTTCGGCGGCGTGGGCTGCGCGGCTTGCGGCACGGCCTGACCCGGCGTCTTGCCTTGCAGCGGACGGTTCGGATCATACGGCTGCGCGGCCTGCGACGAGGACGAGGCATTCTCAGACGGCGGCGGCGCGACCTTCGCCACGAACGGCGTGGGCGCACGCGTGATGTACAGCGCGACGATCACGGCGATCGCGAGGCCGACGATCAGGCCCAGTACGATGCCGAGAAAGGTTCCCCCGGTTTGCTTCGACTGCTTGGATTGCTTGGTCGTGCGGCGTGGTTTTGCCATCGTATGAATCACCTGCGAAAAGTCTTCGAGTGGGCCGACGATTATAGCTGTGGCTCAAGACAGCTCTGCGCCATGCTGCCGTCCGCGCACGCCGAATTTGTCATATTCATATTCGAAGCGATGCGCGAACGCCGGCACGGCATGCGATTACATCTTTTGAGGAGCGGACACGCTGATGGTGGCGAGGCCGTTTTCGAGCACCTGGCGCGTGGCCGCGAGCAGCGCGATACGCGCGTCGCGCTCCTTCTGGTCATCGACGAGGACGCGCTCGGCATTGTAGAACGAGTGAAATTCGCCAGCGAGATCGCGCAGATAGAACGCGACCGCGTGCGGCGCGAGTTCGTCGGCGGCGTGCGAGAGCATTTCTGGATATTCGGCGAGCTTGTTGAGCAGCGCCATCGCGCGGTCGCTCGACAGCGGCGAGAGATCGGCCTGCGCCGCCTTCGACACATCGCCGCCGAACTCGAACTTGTCCTTCCAGTTGTTGAGAATCGTGCAGATGCGCGCATGGGCGTATTGCACGTAGTAGACCGGGTTTTCGTCGTTCTGCTTGAGCGCAAGGTCTATGTCGAATACGAACTCGGTATCCGCCTTGCGCGAGATGAGGAAGAAGCGCACGGCGTCGCGGCCGCGGCGGATGGTCTTTTCGTCGATCTGGTCCGGCGCGGTTTCGTGGCCCGGCGCGAGACCGCCCGACCATTCGATCAGATCGCGCACCGTCACGTAGCTGCCCGCACGCTTGGAGATTTTCACTTCCTGACCGTTGCGCATGACGGTGACCATCTTGTGTAGCACATAGTCGGGATAGCCCCTCGGAATGCCGATGCCGAGACCCTGCAAGCCAGCGCGCACCCGCGCGATGGTGCCGTGGTGGTCCGAGCCCTGCACGTTGATGACCTTGGTGAAGCCGCGTTCCCACTTGGTCACGTGATACGCGACGTCCGGCACGAAGTACGTGTAGGTGCCGTCGGACTTGCGCATGACGCGGTCCTTGTCGTCGCCGTCGTCGGTGGTGCGCAACCACAGCGCGTCGTCCTGCTCGTAGGTCTTGCCTGCGGCGATCAGCGCATCGACCGTTTTGTCGACGCGGCCTTCCTTGTACAGCGACGACTCCAGATAGAACTGGTCGAACTTCACGCCGAACGCGGTCAGATCCAAATCTTGCTCGTGACGCAGATACGCCACCGCGAAGTGGCAGATGGCTTCGAGGTCTTCGACGTCGCCCTTGCCCTTCACTGGCTCGCCGTCTTTGGCGGCGACCGTTTCGTCCGCCATGTAGTCGCGCGCGATGTCCGCGATGTACTCGCCGTTATAGGCGGCGTCCGGCCACTCGGCGTCGCCCGGCTTGAGGCCGCGCGCACGCAGCTGCGTGGAGATGGCGAGGTTCCCGATCTGCACACCCGCGTCATTGTAGTAGAACTCGCGATGGACGTCATAGCCCTGCGTGCCGAGCAGATTCGACAGCGCGTCGCCGAGTGCGGCCTGACGGCCGTGGCCGACATGCAGCGGACCGGTCGGATTCGCCGAGACGAATTCGATCAGCACGCACTTGCCTGCGCCGCGCTGCGACTGGCCGAACGCGCGGCCTTCGCCCAGGACGGCCGGGATCACATCTTGCTTCGCGGATATTGCGAGACGTAGATTGATGAAGCCCAGACCCGCTACTTCCGCGCCCTCTACCAGACCCTTCGCGTTCGGCGCGGCCAGCAAGGCATCGACGATTTGTTGCGCGAGCTGACGCGGATTGGCGCGCAGCGGCTTGGCGAGCTGCATCGCGACATTCGAGGCGACGTCGCCGTGCGCCGCGAACTTGGGTCGTTCGAGCACAATCGACGGCGCGACGAAGGCGGCTTCGCTCGCGCCTTGAGTTGCCTTTGCGACGGTTTGGAGCGCGTCGGAGAGGAGCGTTTCGAGGGTGAGTTTGTGTGCGGGCAGCATGCTGAATGAGATCCGGTGGAGCGAGACTTGGCGACGTGCGTCCGGCTGCGCGCGGCCGCCAGACCGGCTCTGCAAGCGTGACGTAGAGTTGCACTACGCAATCGTTGCACTACGCAATCGAAAAAGGGATTTTAGCAGGTGCTAAACTGTCTATTCACGGTGGTTTTCAGCAAAGATCGGTTCGTCGGCGCGTCTCAACAAAGACCGGCTGTAATCCAACATAAGGAAAAGGACCTTCCATCATGCTGATCACATTCAAAAGTCCCGCTGCATCGGATGTCATGATGCTCGAGAATCTCGCGGAGTATCTGCTCGGCATCATCGGAAACCGCTCGACGAACGGGGCGTCATCACACACGACGAGATTCCCTCGGCTATCGAGAAGCTCGAAGCGGCGGTGGTGACCGACAAACAGCAGCGTGCGGAGCACGACGGGCACTTCCACGAAGGTGAGGAGGGCCACGAGCATAACGGATTTCCATTGGACTGGCGCAGCGCGTATCCGTTTCTCGACATGCTGCAGCTCACGCAGAAGGAGAACAAGGACATTCTCTGGGGCGTCTGAGCGCCCGTCAGCGCATATTCTGGCGGACAAAACAGAAAGACCCAAAGAAAAACCACGTTTGAATGAACTGACCCCGCAAAGTTGGACGGTTCTTGGCGAGTACTACTGTGTCATAATATCCCTGGCATTATAGGAGCTTCTTCATCCTTTACATG
>LFJI01000563.1 GCA_001235855.1 Candidatus Burkholderia brachyanthoides | reverse complement strand
CTTTCACCCCTTGATCTCTACCGGCCTCTCGGCGAATACTGTATAAACATACAGTATTCCTTTTGTGGAGAAAATGGGGAGCGGAGACCGACACTTGCCGCCGTTGACCGCCGCCGAGCTCGCCGCAATGTACGACCGGAACCCGATGCCGGTCGTGCGTCGCCTGCTATGGGAAATCCACCGCCTGCGATCGACCGTCCTGCGCGCGAACCCGATCCGACACGCCATCGGCACTCGCGTTGGCCGGGCCAACACGGCGGCCGGAATCTGGGACATCTTCGATCTTCGAGCGCGAGTTGGACGCCGAGCCGATGCTCACGGATCCACCGACACCCCAGCAGCTCGGGCAGGCCTACAAGGCGAGCCGGCGGGGCGCATGAAGCGCAGAATGCGCAATGGCGGATAGCGTCGAGCACGCCCGCCACACTCGCTCGAGAAGCTGCATTTACCGCGCCGCGGCCGATCGCGCACGCACAAGCACGGCGCGCAACCAATGTTCGACCAACTACGTCCGATCATTTGGGATCGGCGGCGCTTGTATCGGAGGGTATCGTGACGGACCAACCTGAGACGGACTTGCCTCAAGCCGACGGCGCCGACCCGGCAACGGTATTCACCGCGGCGTTTGGCGTGCTGTTCAAGAGACACCCGAACCCTGCTCTCCTCCTTTCCGAATGGGAGAAGATCGCCTCGCAGATGCCGCTCATGGTTCTCAAGAATGGCGCGAAGAACATTTCGCACGACGCAAAACGTTGTCATCGCGCAGGGGCTCCTGCATATCGCACGCGAAGCGGCGCGCGGCAGTTGACATGCGTTATGGGCCCCGATCGTAGCCCGCATCGGCGCCGAAAGCCCCGGCGAGAAAGATAGGCTGGCGCCTGAAATACGCAGAGGGGTCTTCGCAGCCCCGCTGGCGCTGCTTCATCTGGGCGTTGGCACTTCGTGTTTTCTCTACTGGTGAGCCAATCAATTCCTCTCCGAGGTAACAACATGCCGCCATCCATCACGCTAGACGTTCAACTCAACGCGGATGCAGTCCGCGTCCTCTTGCTGATCCATCGTGACACGCTGGAAGGTCGCACGCCGATTCCAGTCGACATCATCAATCGCCGTGCGGTGCTCGAGAAAGCGGAGAGCTCGGCCAACGCATTCCGGTCGGTATTTCTTGGCCTGAAGCCGATCAACGAACCTGCCGCGTTCGGTCAGTTGCGCGACGAGGTTGCAGAATTCGGCACCTGGGTGAAAGCGCAGCTCGACGCGCTCAAAGCGGCAGAGGCAAAGTAGTCGACGGTTGCTCGTCCCCCCAACGCACGCGAGCCTTGCGCCCGCGGTTTCATTTGCGCATCGAGATCCACAACTTCCCTTCGCTCTTTGCCTCTTCAAGCACGAGCGGCTGGAGAGAGGGGGAACAGGACGCTAAAAGGCCAGTTCAAAAAGGTCGCTCAGCTTGGCTGAAGATGTTCCAGCAGACG
>LFJI01000562.1 GCA_001235855.1 Candidatus Burkholderia brachyanthoides | reverse complement strand
CATGCAAAAGACAAGATGTAAACACATTTCATCGAATGTAAACAGACCCTAGGAATCCATCAATCAGGTTCCGGTTAATATGCCTCAGGGTGAGTTGTTCGTCGCGCGAGGCCGCGACCATTGACACGTAGTTGAAGAAGTCATCCAAGTCGTCAGTGTATGTCCGAACGGTAGCAGGTGAGACTTCGGCATCCTGCTTGTCCGTGAAACGCTCGATTTGTCTCTGACACGCGTACACAATCTCGTCGATCTTCACCCCATACCACTTGCCGAAGTCATAGCTGCGTGTCCCTTGCGTTATCGATTTAACGAAGTACACGCGTGTGATTGCCGGCGGAGATGGCGACGCTGCCATCGGTGGCGATGACGTGTTCGACCACCGGTGTCGTCAGATCTGAACGTGGGAAGACTTTCCGCTTACTCATTCGTCGTCTTCCACCGCGAGTGCCATCAACTCCTCGTCGTACGCCAGTTGGGCATCGTTAGCCAGCTCATTGACCAAGTGAAGATAGTCCATTGTCGTTGCGATGCTCGAGTGCCCAAGCTGACGCTAAAGAAACACCACCAGCTCAATTCGATTGGTCTTGCGGTACCGCTGGAGCGCCACTAGCGTTTGAGTCGCATAGGTGTGTCGCAGCATATGTGGATGTGTGGCGATGCCCACTTTCGCGCCGACGGTTCTAAGCATTGCCTCGATTTCCTTCCCATCATCCGCCATGGAAGTCCAGCCTGGGTGAGGAAGAGTGGCTTTCGCTCTTCATCTGACAGGGACGCTCGTTCGCCGCGCCAATGCAGCAGGTATGCTGCACTTCGTCCATTAGTCTTCTCGGGATGAAGACGGCCCTTGGTTTGTCCCCTTTGGTCTTCATTCCAGTCCCGTCGCAGGGATCAAGGGCAATCCGAACGTTATTGGTAGCGATCTGAGTGAGGCTCTCGAATGTTAGAGACATAGCTTACAGGAAACGTCGCCAACTCCTCTAGCCGCAGACCTGAACCAAGAGCCAGTCAAATAATCATTCGATGGTGCGGGTTCACGGCCACCGCGGTAAGCGCCGCTGCCTGATCTCGCGTCGGTATTTGATCAGCTTCCGCGGCGCACGCGGCATCGGCGAAGCAACCTCGTGAATGCCTCTAGACGCGTCTGTATGCGCAAGAAAAGCTGATGAATTTGGAGCCCGTCGTTGCTCGTACTCGAACGGGATTTTGCTGATCCAATTTTTGCGCGCAGCGAATTTGTAAAACGCAATTACATAGACAAGCCGTTGTCGAACGGTCGACCGCTCTTGCTTTACCGTCTTAAGACAGTAGTCACGATAGGCGCTGACGAGATCCTTTTGCTCGCCGCGATCGATGTCATCCCAGGCCAGATTATAGGCCTGGAGAAATCCGAAGAAATCGTAGAGCGTCTGGCCGGTAGGTCCGAGCTAACGTCAAGAGTGGTGTATGAGCCGCATCGTGACAGTTGAATTCAAGCGA
>LFJI01000561.1 GCA_001235855.1 Candidatus Burkholderia brachyanthoides | reverse complement strand
GACTGCACCCTTCTTCTTAAGGAGCTTCCGGGATATATTGACGAATCCACAAAAAGGGACACTAGAGATGACAACTCAGAGATGAAGTGTGACCCTAATTCTACCACGCCTTGTACAGACAATGAAAATGAACGACGGCTTCCTGCAGATGATCTTTCATCAAAACTTCAGGGTGTCACACATATACCTAAGGCTCTTCGTGAATTCTTAATGGAAATAGAGGACATGAGCGAAGTAGATGACATAGCTTGTCCACCGATTACAGAAAGAGAGTACTCCATTGGCGCTAAAATGCCTCTCCAGCAAGAGGATGCTTCATCACCACCTATTATTATGCCTTGTTACTCATGTGAATTAGTATGTGCTCCTCAAGTCAAGGCTTGCTTTGGAGTGTTGGCATCTAGTTCTTTGAAGGAAAAATCACATGAAGGCTCAAGTAGTGAAGAAAAAGATTCAAACGTGGACATTGAAATGCAAGAGAGGAAAGGCAAGAAGAAACGGCTAGTGATTGCACAAGTTTAGATTCCAAGAGGTACACTGGAAGTCATGAAAGTCTTCAACATGATGGAAATCAATTTGGGGGAAAAATCTTGTGTACCACACAAAGCCAAGAAGAGAAAAAGAAGAAGAAAAGCCTCTAATCCTCAAAGTGGAGTAGGTTGATCTTGAGAAGAAGGTCAAGTCGAGCCGGCGACGTTAAATCCAAGCGCTTCTTGGGAGGCAACCCAAGAAAGAAAATATCCTTTTAGTATCCTTTATTTTATTGCATTGAATTTTAATTTTAGTTCTATTTGAAATTTTTTCTGAATAACATGGCGTGTGTTTGTCTATATTGTTGGTTGTAGTTGCGTCATCAGTGGAGTGTAGTGGAAAAATTTTAAAAATGGATTGTCTGCTAAATTATAATTGCATTAGTGGGTGCATGAATTAAATTTGTTGCTATTTGCTTGGTTTGCCAAGAAAAGAAAAATGGATTACTCGATTCTCTGTGCTAAATTCGTATTAATGTGTTCCTGTTGCTTTTGATTTGAAAAGAAAATTTTTTTGCAGAAAAACGTGTAGATTGCAGCAGATTCTGGAATTTTCGGAAGGAAAATCGGATGGACAATCACCCAAAAAATTCGTCCGAGGAATCCAGAGAACCAACAAATTTTTGAGTCATTTTCGGGCGCTACTTTCGGAGGCTCCATCGTCCGACACGTTCGACCGAGAAATCCCGAAATCAGAAAGAGCTTTTCGGACGATACATTCGGGCGCAATATCATCCGACATTTCGGGCGCACCATCGGTCGACCGAACAATCCAAGCTATCGCCCGAAAGTCTGAGGTTTACGTTTTCTATTTAGCTGAGCTTGATTATCGGGCGCTTCATCGGACAACCGAAATTCCCTGTCTTCGCCCGAACTTCAGAAATTCGTCCCTTGTGCTGCACTCTAATTCAATTTTATTATGGAGCTTCGGGCGCACAATCGTTCGTCCGACCCTCCGTCAGA
>LFJI01000560.1 GCA_001235855.1 Candidatus Burkholderia brachyanthoides | reverse complement strand
AGCCACGTGAACTTTCCGACTCAAGGCGTCTGCCACTATATTTGCCTTGCCCGGATGATAATTCAATGTGCAATCGTAGTCCTGAAGGAATTCCATCCACCTTCTCTGTCTTAAGTTCAACTCCTTCTGAGAGAACAAGTACTTCAGACTTTTGTGGTCCGTAAATACCTCGAAAGTTACCCCGTATAAATAGTGCCGCCATTTCTTCAGGGCAAACACTACGGCTGCAAGTTCTAGGTCATGGGTAGGGTAATTCTGCTCATGAATCTTCAACTTTCTAGTGGCATATGCTATTACCCTTCGGTTTTGCATTAACACACAACCCAATCCTTCCTTGGATGCATCGGTATACACCATGAACCCTTCTTGACCTTCTGGTAAAGCCAACACCGGTGCGGTAGTCAGCTTTCTCTTCAACTCCTGGAAACTCTGTTCAGCTTTATCATTCCATTCAAACTTCACCTGTTTCTGGGTTAATCTTGTCAAAGGCCCAGCTATTCTAGAAAAATTCTCAATAAATCGGCGATAATAGCCGGCCAATCCTAGAAAACTCCGAACCTCCGTCACTGTACGGGGTTGTCTCCAATCCATAACTGCTGCTACTTTAGACGGATCAACAGTGATTCCTTCACTCGATATCACATGTCCCAAAAATGCTACTTCTTCTAGCCAGAATTCACACTTGCTGAATTTGGCAAATAACTTGTGCTCCCTTAGAGTTTCCAAAACAATTCTCAAATGTTCTTTGTGTTCTTCTCTACCCTTTGAGTAAATCAAAATGTCATCAATGAAAATAACTATGAACTGGTCCAAATAAGGTCTAAATACTCGCTGCATCAGATCCATAAATGCAGCTGGTGCGTTGGTCAGTCCAAACGGCATTACCCCAAACTCATAGTGCTCATATCTAGTATTAAATGCCGTTTTGGGTATATCGCTCTCCTTAATCTTTAGCTGATAATACCCTTGTCTTAAATCCAACTTAGAAAAAACCTTAGCACCCTGTAACTGATCGAACAGCTCCTCAATCAACGGTAAGGGGTACTTATTCTTGATGGTCACGCTATTCAAACCCCTGTAATCTATACACATTCTCAATGTTCCATCTTTTTTCTTAACAAAAAGCACCGGGGCACCCCACGGTGATGAACTCGGTCTGATAAATCCTTGGTTCATTAACTCTTGCAGCTGGGTTTTCAATTCCTTCAACTCAGCTGGTGCCATTCTATAGGGGGTCTTTGAAATAGGTTCAGCTCCAGGCATCAGATCAATAGTGAACTCTATTTCTCGGTCAGGTGGCGCCAAACTCAACTTATCAGGAAATACATCCGTGAATTCCCTTGCGACATCCACCTGTTCCAAATTCAACTTGTTCTCCGTTTGAGATAGGAGACTAGCTAGAAATCCTGAAGCTCCTTTGTATAAAAGTTTTCTAGCTCTCGATCCCGAAATAATTTCAGCCATACCTAAAGTTGGCTTAAAAGCACATTGCAACAC
>LFJI01000559.1 GCA_001235855.1 Candidatus Burkholderia brachyanthoides | reverse complement strand
TCGATCCCAACCAGCGTCACTTCCTGCATGATGGCCTCTCCAGAAATGAAAGCACCCTAACAGCGTAACCTGCCTGTCGGGTGAAGGTGACCATCTCATTAAACCCCGCCTCGGTGCGCAAGGCGGGGTTCATCGACGTCTGTTCAAAGCGTCACTGACGGTGCCTCAAACTACCACCGTCTGCGCCTCCCCTGACCGACTCTCGCGCACGACGCCGATCTGCCAGACCTGCTCTTCCGCCGCCGACAGCAAACCGGTCGCCGCCTGCGCATCTTCCGCCGCGACTATCACTGCCATGCCGATCCCGCAATTGAACACGCGATGCATCTCCACATCCGCC
Source organism: Candidatus Burkholderia brachyanthoides (assembly GCA_001235855.1). Lineage (GTDB taxonomy): Bacteria > Pseudomonadota > Gammaproteobacteria > Burkholderiales > Burkholderiaceae > Caballeronia > Caballeronia brachyanthoides. The sequence continues at coordinate 1,165 of LFJI01000559.1, read as the reverse complement.
ACGCCGCCGTGCTTCTGCAGCCACGCGAACAGCGGCGGCAGCGGCCACGCGCGATGATTCAGTTCCGCCGTCAGCCCTTCGCGCAGCACGCGCGGAATGTTCTCCACCAGCCCGCCACCCGTGATGTGCGCCATACCCTTTACGGTCACGCTCTGCATGGCCGACAGCAGCGACTTCACGTAGATGCGCGTCGGCGCCATCAGCGCGTCGGCGAGCGTTCGGCCGTCGAAGTCCGCGTTCAGATCAGGATTCGCGCGCTCGATGATCTTGCGCACCAGCGAATAACCGTTCGAATGAATGCCGCTCGACGCCAGCCCGAGCACCACGTCGCCCGGCTTGATGGTCGAACCGTCGATGATCTTGCTCTTCTCCACCGCGCCGACCGCGAAACCCGCGAGGTCGTACTCGCCGTCGGGATACATGCCCGGCATTTCCGCCGTCTCGCCGCCGATGAGCGCGCAACCCGCCAGTTCGCAACCCGTCGCGATGCCTTTCACCACGTCCGCCGCCGTATCGACGTCCAGCTTGCCGCAGGCGAAGTAGTCGAGGAAAAACAGCGGCTCCGCGCCCTGCACCAGAATGTCGTCGACGCTCATCGCGACCAGATCCTGGCCGACCGTGTCGTGACGGTTGAGCGTGAACGCGAGACGCAGCTTGGTGCCGACGCCGTCCGTGCCCGACACCAGCACCGGCTCCTTGTACTTTTTCGGCACTTCGAATAGCGAGCCGAATCCGCCGATGCCGCCCAGCACGCCGTCCCGCAACGTCTTTTTGGCAAACGGCTTGATGCGATCGACGAGCGCGTCGCCTGCGTCGATGTCCACGCCCGCGTCGCGATACGACAAACCTTGGGCATTGGAGGCGTTTTTCGGCTGATTCATGGAGGAGTGCGAGAAGGTCGGTAAAATGCAATTTTACCTGATGACAGCCGGCCGGCTCCGTTCCCGCACTCCCCAAAACTGCCGAAAGCGCTTTTTTCGAGATTGGATGCAATCCGGCATGCGCGGCGACCGGACGCGCGCGTGTCCGCCGCACGTGGCCCAGCGCGTTTTCGCGCTGCATGAACGCCTGTTTTAGAGAAACACCCGACGTAACGTTCCGACGACACCTTTCCAGCGCGTTTGCATCGCCAAGGATTCTGCTCACCAGATCCCTCGCCCGGTCT
>LFJI01000558.1 GCA_001235855.1 Candidatus Burkholderia brachyanthoides | reverse complement strand
ACCTGCATCTGAACACAGATGGAGTGCTAATTCAATGACGCAATCGACTAGTGGGGCGGACTGGCCTGAGCGTATCGCTCAAATCGTCGTACCACGTCTCGCCGGACAACTGGGCATCGATCTGTGGATGTTCAGGGCAGTCGCATACTATCCAATCCTTGTCGAGCGCGACTTCGCCGATGCCTATGGTCATGCGGCGCGGCCCTCCATGTTTCGCAACATAACCGGTGGACCGGCAAAGGCGGCAGTAGGCTGGCCCGTTTATGAGCGCAACTTGATGCACCCCATTCCCCAATTTGAAATTCACGCCTTCGTAGTTGCAGACCTCGCCGCCGTTACTGAGTCTGTCACCGACAACCGCAATTCGGCGCATCATGAGCGTTCTCTTGCAATTGATTCGTTATGCTTGTTTTTTTTGCATATGTATTCGTCTCCTAATGCGAATTTTTCCGCCTACTGGTGAGGTAATAGGATACGAACGAAGCGACTGCGCACAACCCGAGTCTGGCAAGTAAGCCGCAAATTCTGCAAATCTTGACGATTGTTCGAAAATGGACTGGAGTTGTGATATTGCGTCGCGGCGTGTTAATGCGTCGAATGGTTGCTTTAACGCATTTTGGTGCTTGAAGACTGCCTCCCCTGTACGCTCCAGTCGCGAGGCTTTCCGCAAATCCACCTCGTGTCACCTCAACCCACATCGTCAAGCGCCTTCCCTACCCGCGCCATCAACGCCATCGCCGCTGCCGAATTGCTCACCTTGTATCCGCTGATCACATACAGAAAAACATCCCGCGCCGTCGTTTTCGCCGCCGGTCCGAACGTCGCCAAATCCTCCGGCGCTCCGCCCGCCGACCACGCCCTCGCGCGCGCTGTCCATCGATCGAGCGCCGCCTTGCCGTAGCCGCTCTTCTGCTTTTCCGTCGTGCCCATGATGCGCGCATAAACGAACGGCGCCGTCACGTCGGCGATCTGCGGATACTTCGAATCGCCCGCCACCACCACACCGCCGTCTTGTACTTGCGCAGCAGCTTGACGAATGCCACATCGGCGAAACTCTCATGCCGCACTTCCACCGTGTGGCGAATCGCCTTGCCCTGTACTTTCGCCGGTAACAGCTTCAGGAGGTTCTCGAAATCGTCAGGGTCGAACTGCTTCGTCGGCGCGAACTGCCAGTTGACCGGCCCGAGCTTGTTCTGCAATTCCAGCACGCCACTCGCGAAGAAACGCTCGATCGAATCGCCCGCTTCAGCTAGCACCCGGCGATGTGTCGCATAACGCGGCGCTTTCAGCGAAAACATGAAATCGTCAGGCGTCTCGTCGTGCCACTTCGCAAAGGTCGCGGGCTTCTGCGAACCATAGAACGTGACGTTCACTTCGATGGTCGTGAGCGCGCGGCTTGCATATTCGAGTTCGCGTTTTTGCGTTAAATCCTTCGGGTAGAACGTGCCGCGCCAAGGCTAGGTTCTGTTCACATTCTCAGCAGCGCTCCAAAGGCGCAGGCGAGCACGG
>LFJI01000557.1 GCA_001235855.1 Candidatus Burkholderia brachyanthoides | reverse complement strand
AAGGTACTGCTTTACCAACTTCAGCTTCAACTGCTCGCTGTACTTCGCCATGAAAAACACCCCAAAGGTTGGATCAGCGTCCAACTCTTGGGGTGCAGTTCACGCGAAGGGCGCTTCCGTGTGCTGCGCACGGCGCATACAGGTCAGCGCATCAGGCCGCCAGTTTCAGCACCGCCGTGTTGCGCTCGCGCGAATGTACGCGCTTGCCCGCCGCGTAGGTCTCGAACACCGCGCGATCGTCGCCGAGCAGCGCGAATGCGAACAGCAATTCCTCCAGCGATTCCGTACGCGACGTGCGCCGCGCCAGCAGCGGCGTCGCGTACGGATCGAGCACGACGAAATCCGCTTCGCTGCCGGCGGCGAGCGTGCCGATCTTGTTGTCGAGTTCGAGCACTTGCGCCGCGCCGGTCGTCGCGAGCCAGAACATGCGTGCCGCCGCCGACGTCCGTCGCCAGTGCCACCGGCATGTTGGACGCGCCAGCCTTCTCGAAATCGAACAGGCCGCTCCGAGAAACAGATTCGAGGTCGGGCAGTGCGACGCCACCGCGCCGGTTTCCGCCATACGCTGACGGTCGGCATCGTCGAGATAGATGCAGTGGCCGTACATCGCGCGGCGGCGCAGCAGGCCGTAGTGATCGTAGATGTCGAGGTAACTGCGATGTCCCGGAAACAGGCTCTCGACCCATTTGATCTCGTCGGCGTTTTCGGCGACGTGGCTCTGGATGAATACGTCCTGATGCTTTTGCGCCAGCACGCCGCACGCTTCCAGTTGCGCTTTGGTCGAGGTGGGCGCGAAACGCGGCGTCAGCGCGTATTGCTGACGTCCGCGTCCGTGCCAGCGCGCGATCAGTTCGTCGCTGTCGTCATAGCCGGCTTGCGCCGTATCGCGCAGAAACTCGGGGCAGTTGCGATCCATCAGCACCTTGCCCGCGACCATGCGCAGATTGCGCGACTCGCTCTCCGTGAAGAACGCATCGGCGGATTGCTTGTGCACCGTGCAGTAGACGAGCGCGGTCGTCGTGCCGTACGCCAGCAGTTCGTCGATGAAAAAGCTCGCCGTCTCGCGCGCCACTGCCGGGTTCTCGAAGCCGTGCTCCGTCGGAAACGTGTACGTGTTGAGCCACGACAGCAGGCCCGGCGCGGGCGACGCGATTATGTCCGTTTGCGAATAGTGGATGTGCGAGTCGATGAAGCCCGGCACGATCAGCTTGTCGCGCATCGTATGGACGGTGGCGTCGGCGGCAAGCCTGTCGCGAATCGACGCATACGCGCCCGCTGCGACCACTTTGCCATCCTCGAAGATCAGGAGGCCATCGGCCTTATAGACCACGCCGTTAGCGGCATGCACGGGATCTTCCCGAAAGGTCAGCAACTGGGCGCGGTAGGCGGTCTGAGTCATGATGCAACGTCTTCGATTTCTTTAAAGGCCAGTTCAAAAAGAGCCCGGAAGGACTGTTTAACTTTCCCCCGAAACGATTAACCTTGGATGCCTGAACAACGGATCAAGGAATGCC
>LFJI01000556.1 GCA_001235855.1 Candidatus Burkholderia brachyanthoides | reverse complement strand
AATAACGATGTACGGTTGGGTAGCAATGAGGCTCCCTCTCGATGGCTTGGCATTCCGTTACCAATGGAGTTGGTTATTTCTTCACCCGATGGGCAAGCGATGTGATCCCCTTCTCTTGTGCCTTCTAAGTCGAATGAGTGCGCATGAACCCGTTCATGTTCATCATTGGCACTTGTTAGGGGAGAAGTCGATTCACACTTCTTTTCCAAGCTTTTCTCTTCGGCATCTTCTTCATCGGATTCATCAATATGTCCCGGAAGCTCATTAAAAAAGGCGATGCGGTCAGCACGATCGCTATTACTATCACTGTCATCGAGCCTTCCTTGTGCTTTGAACATGCCGTAGAAGAGTTGGCCCATTTCTTTCTCTATTCTATTCTCTAATCTGTACACTTGACAGATTACCGCTTCAAGATCCAACTGTCGTTCACGTCTGTCATGTGTCTTCCGCTCGTTGGTTTTTTTTTTCAAGAGCTCCCAAGCATTCTTCAAACCTCTTGATGCTTTGTTCTTCATAGACCTTCAAGCGTTGTTCAAGTCTTTTCACAACACTTTTCTCTGTCTCCGTTAGTTCGCCCTGAACAAGCCTGCATATGGTCACCCCCACTTGGTCTGTAAACTGGTCCATTTCATTCAATTTTGCTTGAAGTGTGTCAAACCTTTTAAACACTTCGGTTTCGAAGAACTTCCTTTTTGTGTTATTCCTTAGTTCCATAGCATCCATTTGAACTTGAAGAGAATCTAGTTTTCGGATCACCATGTCTTCAAAAGACTTTCTCATTGCTTTTTCTTGCCTCAGCGCCATGGCTTTCACTTGATCATGAAAATCATCTAACTGTTGCATCGAAATATTCTCAAATGAAGACCTCTCTTGTCCTCCATACGTACTAGAAATTGCACTCGGCAGTGAATTGCATGTCACATACTGCTCTCCATTAGCATAACCACTCCATTGGCTTGAACTTAGCCCATATCCTTGTTGATCTTGATAGAAAGAGTCTATTTATTCAAAGCAAATAAAAACTGCAATAAAAAAAAATAAAAAGTGAAACTAAACTCAAATAAAATTAAAACCAAAGAAATTACTTATGCTACTACACTTCACAACACAACAATAACCCAAATGTACTCAACACCGTATACTTCTCTCCGGCAACGGTGCCAATTTGATGAGCAGAAAAATATACCTAACACTAGTGCAAACACTCAATCAAATAAAATTTATAAACCTAGTGCTAAGCCACTCCAGTCTTATCATAGCATAGCATTATGGTCGATCCCACAGAGAGAAGCTACATGTAGTATTGTACAAATTAATGCTAAAGTGTGTGAAAAGTGTGAGTTGACACAAGCAATTGAAAACAAGTAAAAGAGAAAGTGTAATTCAATCTAACAATTATGAAAAGAAATAAAACTATGGAAATTAAAAAAGACTAAAAATAATTACTATGAAAGCATTCCTTAGTTTCTATCTCATGGGCAATAAACTCAAGCTATGAGAACATGTACTAGGATTCATGT
>LFJI01000555.1 GCA_001235855.1 Candidatus Burkholderia brachyanthoides | reverse complement strand
AATACTTGAGGCAACGAGCCTCGCTCGGTAACAAATAACCTGAGTCAATGCGCGTATCGAGATTCCCGGCTTGCCGGAACTGACGGCCATCGGAGGACAGCGCTGTCACGATCTCACCGAAACGAAATGTCTCGTGCCGCAACTCGGTTCCGGTCCCAACAACGAGTCGGGCGTCGGCTATCTCAAGCGCGCGGAGTATGTCGCGCTCGTGCGCTACGTGGCGGATCGCTTCGTCGAAATCGTGCCGGAGATCGATATGCCCGGCCACGCACGCACGGCCGTCGTCTCGATGGAGGCGCTTTACCGGAGGCTGCATGCGCTGGGCAACGAGGCGGCCGCGAACGCCTACCGTCTGCTCGATCCCGCCGACACGACCAACGCGACCACCGTGCAGTTCTACGACCGCCGCAGCTTCCTGAATCCTTGCGTGGACAGTTCGAAGCGCTTTGCGTCGAAGGTGATCGGCGAAATGGCGGCGATGCATCGCGAGAGCGGCGCGCCGCTCTCGACGTGGCATTTCGGCGGCGACGAAGCGAAAAACATTCTGCTCGGCGCGGGCTTTCAGGCGCTCGACGGCACTGATCCCGGCCGGGGGGCATGTGAATCTCGCGGCGCAGGATCAGCCGTGGGCGCGCTCGCCGCAATGCGCGAAGCTGATCGCGTCGGGCAAGGCGGCATCGGTGGATGAATTGCCTTCGATGTTCGCGCGCCAGGTGAGCCAAATCGTTAGCGCGAACGGTATCGGCACGATGGCCGCGTGGCAGGACGGCATCAAGCATGCGAACGGGCCGGGCGAATTCGCGACGTCGAACCTGATGGTGATCATGTGGGACACCATTTTCTAGGGCGCGGCCGACACGGTGCAGTCCTTGAGCAGCAAGAGTTACAAGACCGTGCTCGCGTTGCCGGATTACCTGTACTTCGATTTCCTGTATTCGCTCGATCAGCGCGAACGCGGCTATTACTGGGGCTCGCACGGCACCGATGCTTTCAAGGCATTTTCGCTCGCACCCGACAATCTGCCGCAAAATGCCGAGATCATGGGCGACCGCGACGGCCAGCCGTTCTCCGTGACGAGCGCCGGCGCGGCGGCCGCATATCGAAGGGATTCAGGGGCAGGCGTGGACGGAAGTGATGCGCAGCGACCAGCAGTTCGAGTACATGGTGTATCCGCGCTTGCTGGCATTGGCTGAGCGGGCGTGGCATCGGGCCGGGTGGGAGCGGCCTTTCACGCAAGGCGAGACGTATCAGCTGGGCGTGACCGACAAGGTCGACAAGGCCGCACTCGCAAACGGCTGGGCGGGCTTCGCCAGCCTGGTGCAGAACCGCGAGTTGCCGAAGCTGGCGCGGATCGGGGCGGTGACGCACGCAAGCGTCACGCTGAAATAACGCGACGGTGGAAATGAAGAAGCCGCCCGTGAACTGCACCCCAAAAGTTGGACGCTGATCTAACCTTTGGGGTGTTTTGGGTGTTTTCCATGGCGAAGTACAGCGAGCAGTTGAAGCTGAAGTTGGTAAAGCA
>LFJI01000056.1 GCA_001235855.1 Candidatus Burkholderia brachyanthoides | reverse complement strand
AAATACTTGGAGGCAACGAGCCTCGCTCGGTAACAAATAACCTGAGTCAATGCGCGCGAACAGCGACAGATCGACGATGGTCGTCGAGTTGAACCAGTCGAGGTCCTTGCCCTTGTCGAGCATGATCTGCAGCGAGCCGATCCAGACCACCAGCAGGCTCAGGCCGACGACATCGATCGGCGCCTTGCGGATGGCGGAATCGCGCTCGCGGAAAATCGCGAACGTGGCGATGGCCGCGACGAAACCCACCGGATGTTCACGTAGAAGATCCACGGCCATGAGATATTGTCGGAGATCCAGCCGCCGAGAATGGGCCCGGCAATCGGCGCGATGAGCGTGGTCATCGACCACATCGACAGGGCCATCGGCGCTTTTTCGCGCGGATAGCTTGCGAGCAGCAGCGTCTACGAGAGCGGGATCATCGGGTCGGCCACCGCGCCTTGCAGCACGCGCGCGGCGAGCAGGAAGGGCAGCGTCGGTGCGAGACCGCACAGCCACGACGCGATCACGCACAGGATGATCGAGTCGAGGAACAGCCGCACCTGACCGAGCCGTTGCGTGAGCCAGCCCGTCAGCGGCACCCGCGTTGGCGACCGCGAACGACGTGATGCCCATGTGCCCTAATCGGACGATACCCCCAGATCGCCGGAGATCGACGGAATCGATACGTTGGCGATCGAGGTATCGAGCACGTTCATGAACGCCGCAAGAAGCGACACGGTGATCGTCCCGATGACGAGCTTCGCGCCCTCGAGCGGCGGATGAACGATATTTTGCGAAGACATGAGGCGAATCCGCTTACATCAGCTTGGTGGCCGAGGCGGATTTCACCGTCTTGCCGCGGGGCGCCGCCGCCGACGTCGTGCTCGCCGCGCCCTGCGTGCCCGGACCGCTGCCTTCGTTCTGCTGGATGATGCGGGCGATTTCCTGATCCGCCTGCGCGCCGTAGTTGTCGAACACGTTGGTCTGATAGACCGTGTTCGCCGCCTGGCCGAGTTGCGCTCCGTTGTCGTTCTTGATGGTCACGTCGACGTCCATCGACAGGCCGATGCGCAGCGGATACTGCTCCAGTTCCTTCGGATCGAGCTGGATACGCACCGGCAGACGCTGCACGACCTTGATCCAGTTGCCCGTCGCGTTCTGCGCAGGCAGCAGCGAGAACGCCGAACCCGTGCCCGCCGAGAAGCCGATCACCTTGCCGTGATACTTGACGCTCGAACCGTACAGGTCGGCCGTCAGTTCCACCGGCTGGCCGATACGCATGTGCTTCAGTTGCACTTCCTTGAAGTTGGCGTCGACCCACACGCCGTTGAGCGGCACGATGGCCATCAGCGGATTGCCGGGCGCCACGCGCTGGCCGACCTGCGCCGAGCGCTTCGCGACATAACCTGTGACCGGCGCGGGCAGCGTGTTGCGCGTGTAGTTGATGTACGAGTCACGTACCTTCGCGGCGGCGGCGAGCACGTTCGGATGCTCGGCGATCGACGTGTTGGCGGTCAGCGACCGGTTCGACGCGAGTTCCTGCTCGGCGGCGTCGAGCGCGGCCTGCGCGCCGCGCACCGCATCGCGCGCGTGGGAAATTTCTTCCTGCGACACCGCGCCGGTCTGCGCGACCTGCATGCGGCGCTTCAGGTCGTTTTGCGCGCGCGACAGGTCCGAGCGGCACAGCGCGATCTGCGCTTCGTACTGGCCGTTGTTGACGAAATACGTGCGCACCTGCCGCACCGTTTGCGCGAGATTTGCTTCAGCGGAATCTAGCGCGACTTTCGAGTCGGCAGGATCGAGTGCGACCAGCGGGTCGCCGATCTTGACCGTCTGGGTATCGTCGGCGTTGACGGAGATGACCGTGCCGGCGACCTGCGGCGTGATCTGCACGATGTTGCCGTTGACATAGGCGTCGTCGGTGGATTCGTGGAAGCGCGCGATCAGGAAGTAGTACAGCCCGTACGCAATCGCCGCGATGATGATGACGAGCGCCACCAGCGTCATCAGCCGGCGGCGTTTGCCGTTGCTCTTCGGCGCTGGCGCGGCCGCTGCTACGGCGTTTTGTTGAGGGTCGCTCATGAATGGCTCCGAATGTTCCGTATGTGTCGTGATGCGTATTCTTGGCCGCGCGCGTTACTTCGCCGCCTGCTGAGTCGTCTTCGTTTGCGTCTGCGGCGTCTGCGCCGCGCCGGTCTGCTGCGCGGCCGTCGCCGGCTTCTGGCCGCTGCCGTCGATGGCGAGGTTCGTGCTCGTCGCGTCGAAGCCGACACCCAGCGACTTGATCATCGCGATCTGCAGGTCGCTGCGGCGCATGCGCAGGTTCGTCACCGTCTGCTCGTTGGCGAGGCGGTTCTGGTCCGCCGTCAGCACCTGAAGCTGCGGCGACAGGCCTGCCTTGTAGCGGATCACCGCGAGGTTGTAGGCGCTGCTCGCGGCGGTGAGCGCGCGCTGCGCGTCGCCGATCTGCTTGTCGATGGCGCGGATCGCGGAGATGTTGGTCGCCACGTCGTTCAGCGCGTTGATCAGCGTCTGGTTGTAGGTCGCGACATCGCCTTCGAAGTCGGCGTAGCGGCCCTTCAACTGCGCGCGCAAGGCGCCCGCGTCGAAGATCGGCAGATGGATCGCCGGTCCCGCCTGAATCTGGCGGCTGCTGTTTTGCAGGAAACAGCCCCAGCCGAACGCGTCGAAGCCGAAGCCCCTTGCCAGGTTGATGTCCGGGAAGAACTCGGCTTTCGCTTCCTTGATGTTGTGCGTCGCCGCTTCGATCTGCCAGCGCGCCGCGACGATATCCGGGCGGCGCGAGATCAGGTCGGCGGGCACGTTGTCGGGCAGCGCGACGTTGACGTTCGGGTTGATCACCGGCTTGTCGATCTGCAAGCCGCGATCCGGGCCTTTGCCGAGCAGCGCGGCCAGTTGATACTGCACCGATTCGATCTGGCCGTCGAGGTCGCTCAAATTGGTCTGGCTGGTCGCGACGTTGCCCTCGGCGGTGCGGCGCTCGACGTTGGTGTCGAGACCGGCGGTCACGCGCCCGTTGGTGATGCGCCCGACGTTCTCGCGATTGGCGATTTCGCGCTGCGTCACATCGCGCAGCGCGTAGAGCAAGGCAAGCTGGTTATAGGTGCGCGCAACCGATGCGGCAAGCGTCACGCGCGCCTGCTGCATGTCGGCCTCGGCGGCTTTTTCCTGCGACACGGCCTGATTCAGGCGCGCGCGATTCTTGCCCCACAGATCCAGATCCCACGACGCGCTGGCGAGCACGTTGTTCTCGCTGAACCACGTGCCGCCGTAGGGCGGCGGAAACAGCGCGTTGCCGGAATACAGCTCGCGCGTCCACGAGTAGGAGCCGTTGACCTTCGGATACAGCGCCGAATTCGACGTCTCGATATACGACGACGCCTTCGCGATCCGCGCCTGCGCCTGCACGATGCTCGGATTGCCCTGCAGCGCCTCGTCGATCAGCTTAGGCAGTTGCGGATCGCCGAACTGGTTGGCCCAGTCGAGCGCTGGCCATTGGCCGCCCTGACTCGGCACGCTTTGCGTGGCTTCGTACTGATCGGGCGTCGAGATTTGCTTGTCGCTGTGGATGCCCAGGTAGTTCGCGCATCCCGCGATCGCCAGCGCCGCGACGGCAGCGGCCACGGCGCTCTTGGCGAGTCGCATGTCGTCGAGCGTGGGCAAGGAGAGGTGTTTCATCGCTCGTCTCTTGAGATGAGTATCAAAGATGGATGTTGCAATCATTTTGTAGGCTTTCGTGTTCGGCTGCTTTCAGGTTTGGAGACGTTTTTTGCTTGTGTTGTGTGCTTGTCATTGCAATCAAGTTCCCGACTTGTCGGCGCCCGCGAGGAGGGCGGCGGACGGGTCGCAGGAATTGGCAAGAATGCGCCTCAGCATGTTTTTCAGGAAGCCGACTTCCTCCGGCGAAAAACCGGTGAGCAGTTTGTCGAGCACGCTGGTGAAGATCGCGGGCACTTTCTCGGCCATTGCGCGGCCGTCTTCCGTGAGCGCCAGGCGCACCACGCGGCGGTCGGCCTCGCTGCGCAAGCGGGACAGCAGGCCGCGCTTTTCCAGCCGGTCGATCAGGCGCGTCACGGCGCTCGCGTCAATACCGTACTCGCGCGCGATATCCGCCGCGGTCGCGCACTTGCCGACCGCCAGCATGAACATGATGCTGGCCTGCGTGTTGGTGATGCCCAGTTCGGACGTCGTGTGCTGCGTGACCATGTTCCACATCGTCGAGCGGACCCGGCTGATCAGATAGCCGACGCTCTCGCTTAGGACATAGTTGTCGAGCGTGATCGCTGCGGGCGCGGTTTTGGGAGCGTTACTCATTTCCGAATAATCGTGCGGTTGCAATAGTTGACTAGGCAGGATTATAGCGGCGAGTTTCAAAGCCTGCAAAGATGTTTTCTGAAATTGCTTAAGAATCGAATCGCCGGGGTGGCGTGCAGGCGGGATCGGATGTTGCGGTGCGTGCAGTCATGCTTACGGGTAGCGTCCTATTGTCAGAAGACAACATCCGTGCGTGCTATACTTTTAGATTGTTACCGCACCGGGCCCGGTTTTTATCGATTGCAACGGGGGTTGGCGAGCCTTGAGCCTTCAAATATCACGAAGGCGGCTCCAACGGCGCACAACCAAGACATCCTCCTATGACTCGCGCCCTTCGCAATATCGCCATCATCGCCCACGTCGACCACGGCAAAACCACGCTCGTCGACCAGCTTCTCCGTCAGTCGGGCACCTTCCGTGAAAACCAGCAGGTCGCCGAGCGCGTCATGGACTCGAACGACATCGAAAAGGAACGAGGCATCACGATCCTGGCGAAAAACTGCGCGGTCGAATACGAAGGCACCCACATCAATATCGTCGACACGCCGGGACACGCGGACTTCGGCGGCGAAGTGGAGCGCGTGCTATCGATGGTCGACTCCGTGCTGCTGCTGGTCGACGCCGTGGAAGGCCCGATGCCGCAAACGCGCTTCGTGACCAAAAAGGCGCTCGCGCTGGGTCTCAAGCCGATCGTCGTGATCAACAAGGTCGACCGCCCGGGCGCGCGTATCGACTGGGTGATCAACCAGACCTTCGACCTGTTCGACAAGCTCGGCGCGACGGAAGAGCAACTCGACTTCCCGATCGTCTACGCATCGGGCCTGAACGGCTACGCGAGCCTCGATCCGGCCACGCGCGAAGGCACCATGCGTCCGCTGTTCGAAGCCATTCTCGAACACGTGCTGGTGCGCCCGGCCGACCCGGATGGTCCGCTCCAGCTTCAGATTTCCTCGCTCGACTACAACTCGTATGTCGGCCGTATCGGCGTGGGCCGTGTGGCGCGCGGCCGTATCCGCCCGGGCATGCAAGTCGCTGTGCGTTCGGGTCCGGACGGTGCCATCCTCAATCGCAAGATCAATCAGGTGCTGTCATTCCGTGGCCTCGAACGCATGCAGGTGGAAGAGACGCAGGTCGGCGACATCGTGCTGATCAACGGTATCGAGGAAATCGGCATCGGCGTGACCATCTGCTCGCCGGAACAACCGGAAGCGCTGCCGATGATCACCGTCGACGAACCGACGCTCACGATGAACTTCCTCGTGAACTCATCGCCGCTCGCGGGCAAGGAAGGCAAGTTCGTGACGAGCCGCCAGATTCGCGACCGTCTGACCAAGGAACTGAACCACAACGTCGCGCTGCGCGTGAAAGACACCGGCGACGAAACTACCTTCGAAGTGTCGGGCCGCGGCGAACTGCACCTGACCATTCTCGTCGAGAACATGCGTCGCGAAGGCTATGAGCTCGCCGTGTCGCGTCCGCGCGTGATGCTGCAGGAAATCGACGGCGTGAAGCACGAGCCATACGAGAACCTGACCGTAGACATCGAAGACATGCATCAAGGCGGCGTGGTGGAAGAACTCGGCCGCCGCAAGGGCAAAATGCTCGACATGACCTCGGACGGCCGTGGCCGCACGCGTCTCGAATACAAGATTTCGGCGCGCGGCCTGATCGGCTTCCAGAGCGAATTCCTCACGCTCACGCGCGGCACGGGCCTGATGAGCCACACGTTCGATTCGTATGCGCCGGTCAAGGAAAGCTCGATCGGCGAGCGCCGCAACGGCGTGCTGATCTCGCAGGACGACGGCGCGGCCGTGGCCTACGCATTGTGGAAGCTGCAAGATCGCGGCCGCATGTTCGTGTCGCCGGGCGATGCGCTGTATGAAGGCATGATCATCGGTATCCATAGCCGCGACAATGACCTCGTCGTGAACCCGATCAAGGGCAAGCAACTGACCAACGTGCGCGCCTCGGGCACCGACGAAACCGTGCGTCTGGTGCCGCCGGTTCAGTTGTCGCTGGAGTACGCGGTCGAGTTCATCGACGACGACGAACTGGTCGAAGTCACGCCGCAGTCCATCCGTCTGCGCAAGCGTCATTTGAAGGAACACGAGCGCCGCCGCGCGAGGCGCGAGTCCGGCGTGGAGTAATCCTCGTTCCGCAGTAAAACGCAAAGCCGCCCGAAGTTCGCTTCCGGCGGCTTTGTCGTATATGCCACGCGTGCGCCCGATTGAACTTCGGCGAGCGCTTGCGTATCTCATAAATGCCCGCACATCGTTATGGCAGAAGGGGAGGCCCTGAGCAAAGGTGTAACCCAAAGGTGCGGCCATTAGCCATATGATGACTGGTTCTGTGCTATAATTTTATGATTAGTTGTCGCTTTTTAGGTTTTTTTAGGTCCTTCCAAGCAGACTTGATTCGCGCAATCCGCTAAACGGTCAGGCCGTGGCGCGGAAGGTTTCGTAACCCGCACTTCCTCGAGAAACTCGAAGAAAGGTGAGCGTAAAAATGATGAAGCAATTCCAGTCGAACTCATTCCTGTTCGGCGGCAATGCTCCGTACGTCGAAGAGTTGTACGAGCAATATCTCGATAATCCCGCGTCAGTGCCCGAGACCTGGCGAGCCTATTTCGACGCGCTGCAGAACGTGCCCGCCTCCGACGGCACGGCGCAGACCGACGTGGCCCACGGCCCAATCGTCGAATCCTTTGCCCAGCGCGCTAAAGCCAACGCTTTCATCCCGCGCGAAAGCGGCACTGAAGACTTAGCCACCGCGCGCAAACAGGTCTACGTCCAATCCCTCATTGGCGCCTACCGCTTCCTCGGCTCGCAGATCGCCAACCTCGATCCGCTCAAGCGCCGCGAGCGTCCGCATATCCCCGAACTCGAACCCGCGTTCTATGACTTCACTGAAGCCGACATGGACGAGACGTTCAGCGCCACGAATCTGTATTTCGGTTTCGAGCGCGGTTCGCTGCGCGAGATCGTCAAGGCGCTGCGTGATACGTACTGCGGCACCATCGGCGCCGAGTACATGTACATCAGCGATCCGGAGCAGAAGCGCTGGTGGAAGGAACGTCTCGAGTCGATCCGCTCGACGCCCGATTTCTCCGTCGACAAGAAGAAGCACATTCTGAATCGCCTGACGGCTGCCGAAGGCCTCGAACGTTTCCTCCACACCAAGTATGTCGGCCAGAAGCGCTTCTCGCTGGAAGGCGGCGAGAGCTTCATCGCGTCGATGGACGAAGTCGTAAACCATGCGGGCAAGAGCGGCGTGCAGGAAATCGTCATCGCGATGGCGCACCGTGGCCGTCTCAACGTGCTGGTCAATACACTCGGCAAGATGCCGGCGGACCTGTTCGCCGAATTCGAAGGCAAGCACCACGACGAGCTGCCGGCCGGCGACGTGAAGTATCACAAGGGCTTCTCGTCGGACGTGTCGACGGAAGGCGGCCCGGTTCACCTGTCGCTCGCGTTCAACCCGTCGCACCTGGAAATCGTGAATCCGGTGGTCGAGGGTTCGGCCAAGGCACGTATGGATCGCCGCGGCGACGCAGAAGGCCTGCAAGTGCTGCCGGTGCAAGTGCACGGCGACGCGGCTTTCGCGGGTCAGGGCGTCGTCATGGAAACGCTGAACCTCGCGCAGACGCGCGGATATGGCACGCACGGCACGCTGCATATCGTCATCAACAACCAGATCGGCTTCACGACGTCGGACCCGCGCGATGCGCGCTCGACGCTGTACTGCTCGGACGTGGTCAAGATGATCGAAGCGCCGGTGCTGCACGTGAACGGCGACGATCCGGAAGCGGTCGTGCTGGCCACGCAACTGGCCATCGACTTCCGCATGAAGTTCCACAAGGACGTGGTCGTCGACATCATCTGCTTCCGCAAGCTGGGTCACAACGAGCAGGACACGCCTGCCGTCACGCAGCCGCTGATGTACAAGACCATCACCAAGCATCCGGGCACACGCGCCGTCTACGCGGAAAAGCTCGTGCAGCAAGGCGTCATCACGGCCGAAGACGCGGATAACTTCGTCAAGAAATACCGTCAGGCGATGGACGAAGGCCATCACACGGTCGATCCGGTGCTCTCGAACTACAAGAGCAAGTACGCGGTCGACTGGGTCCCGTTCCTGAACCGCAAGTGGACGGACGCGGCGGACACCGCCGTGCCACTGGCCGAACTCAAGCGTCTGGCCGAGCGCATCACGACCATTCCGGAAAACTTCAAGGTCCACCCGCTGGTCGAGCGCGTCATCAACGACCGCCGCGCTATGGGACTGGGCGAAGCCAAGCTCGACTGGGGCATGGGTGAGCACCTCGCGTTCGCATCACTGGTCGCATCGGGCTACGCCGTGCGTCTGACGGGCCAGGACTCGGGCCGCGGCACGTTCACGCACCGTCACGCGGTGCTGCACGACCAGAACCGCGAGCGCTGGAACGACGGCACCTACATTCCGCTGCAGAACATCGCGGAAGGTCAGGCCAAGTTCACGGTGATCGACTCGGTGCTGTCGGAAGAAGCGGTGCTCGGCTTCGAGTACGGCTATTCGACCGCTGAACCGAACACGTTCGTCGTATGGGAAGCGCAGTTCGGCGACTTTGTGAACGGCGCGCAGGTCGTGATCGATCAGTTCATCTCGTCTGGCGAAGTGAAGTGGGGCCGCGTCTCCGGTCTCACGATGATGCTGCCGCACGGCTACGAAGGTCAGGGTCCGGAGCACTCGTCGGCGCGTATCGAACGCTTCCTGCAACTGTGTGCGGACCACAACATGCAAGTGGTTCAGCCGACCACGCCGGCGCAGATTTTCCACCTGCTGCGCCGTCAGATGATCCGCCTGTTCCGCAAGCCGCTGATCATCGCCACGCCGAAGTCGCTGCTGCGTCACAAGGAAGCCGTGTCGGATCTGTCGGAACTCGCGAAGGGTTCGTTCCAGCCGGTCATCGGTGAAGTCGACGAGTCGATCGAAGCAAAGAAGGTCAAGCGCGTGATCGCTTGCTCGGGCCGCGTGTATTACGACCTAATCGCGCATCGCCGCGAAGCGAAGAGCAACGACGTCTCCATCGTGCGTATCGAGCAATTGTATCCGTTCGCGCACAAGCAGTTCGACGCGGAAATCAAGAAGTTCGAGAACGCGACGGAAATGCTCTGGGTGCAGGACGAGCCGCAGAACCAGGGTTCCTGGTTCTACATCGAGCACCATCTGCGCGAAGGCATGCGCGAAGGCATGAAGCTGGCCTACAGCGGCCGTCCGGCTTCGGCATCGCCTGCGGTCGGCTACTACGCCAAGCACTACGAGCAGCAGAAGGAGCTCGTGGAAGGCACATTCGGCCGCCTCAAGGGTGCGCAGGTCATCGCGAAGTAATCGTTGCTTGAAAAGACCGGGTGAGCGCGCTCCCCGGTCTCGCTGCTCGACTATACATACAGACACGCGCTTTAGGACAATACTGAAATGGCTATCGTAGAAGTCAAGGTTCCCCAGCTTTCCGAGTCGGTCTCGGAAGCGACCATGCTGCAGTGGAAGAAGAAGCCGGGCGAGGCTGTCGCCCAGGACGAAATCCTCATCGAAATCGAGACCGACAAGGTCGTGCTCGAAGTGCCGGCGCCCTCCGCCGGCGTGCTCGCGCAAGTCATCAAGCATGACGGCGACATCGTCATCGCCGACGAAGTCATCGCGAAGATCGACACTGAAGCCAAGGCAGGCGCCGCGCCCGTCGTTGTCGCCGCTGCTGGCGACGCCGAAGTGAAGCCCGCGCCGGAAGCCGAACTGGCTGCCGCCGCGGCATCGGCTCCGGCTGCTGCATCGACCGGTGGCGCCGCATCACCAGCCGCGACGAAGATTCTGGCCGAGAAGGGCGTGTCGGCTGACCAGGTGTCGGGCTCGGGCCGCGACGGCCGCATCACCAAGGGTAACGCGCTGGCCGCTTCCGCATCGGCTCCCGCTGCGAAGACCGCAGCGCCCGCACCGGCTCAGGCCGCACGCGCCGCCAAGCCGTCGGTCGCCGCACCGGCTTCGACCGATCAGTGGCTCAAGGACCGCCCGGAACAACGCGTGCCGATGTCGCGTCTGCGTGCGCGTATCGCCGAGCGTCTGCTCGAATCGCAGCAAACCAATGCCATCCTGACGACGTTCAACGAAGTCAACATGGCGCCGGTCATGGATCTGCGCAACAAGTACAAGGACCGCTTCGAAAAGGAACACGGCGTGAAGCTCGGCTTCATGTCGTTCTTCGTGAAGGCCGCCGTCCATGCGCTCAAGAAGTTCCCGCTCGTGAACGCGTCGATCGACGGTAACGACATCGTCTATCACGGCTACTTCGACATCGGTATCGCGGTCGGTTCGCCGCGCGGCCTGATGGTGCCGATCCTGCGCAACGCGGATCAGATGAGCCTCGCGGACATCGAGAAGAAGATCGCCGAATTCGGTCAGAAGGCCAAGGACGGCAAGCTGTCGATCGAAGAAATGACCGGCGGCACGTTCTCCATCTCGAACGGCGGCGTGTTCGGCTCCATGCTGTCGACGCCGATCATCAACCCGCCGCAGTCCGCCATTCTCGGCGTGCACGCGACAAAGGAACGCGCAGTCGTCGAAAACGGCCAGATCGTGACTCGTCCGATGAACTACCTCGCGCTGTCGTACGACCACCGCATCATCGACGGCCGCGAAGCCGTGCTGTCGCTGGTCGCGATGAAGGACGCGCTGGAAGATCCGGCTCGTCTGCTGCTGGGCCTGTAAGCAATGCTAGAACGGCCGATGGGCGCGCGCGATAGGCTCGCGCGCGCCATTGAAGGCACACTCCGCAAAAGCGGAGTCACGAACAAGGAAAGTCATGTCCAAGGAATTTGATGTCGTCGTGATCGGCGCGGGCCCTGGCGGCTATATCGCGGCGATTCGCGCAGCGCAACTCGGCAAGTCGGTTGCGTGTATCGAGAAGTGGAAGAACCCGGTGGGCGCGTTGAAACTCGGCGGCACATGTCTGAATGTGGGCTGCATTCCGTCGAAGGCGCTGCTCGCGTCGTCGGAAGAATTCGAGAATGCGTCGAAGCATCTGGCCGATCACGGCATCAGCGTGTCGGACGTCAAGCTCGACGTGTCGAAGATGCTGGCGCGCAAGGACGTCATCGTCGAAAAGATGACGAAGGGTATCGAGTTCCTGTTCCGCAAGAACAAGATCACGTGGCTCAAGGCAAGGGTCATGGCAAGTTTACCGGCAAGAATGCGTCGGGCGTGCAGATCGAAGTGTCGGGCGAAGGCGAGACGAAAGTCGTCACGGCGAAGAACGTGACCATCGCGACGGGTTCGAAGGCGCGTCATCTCCCGAACATTCCGGTCGACAACAAGATCGTCGCCGACAACGAAGGCGCGCTGTCCTTCGACGCGGTGCCTAAAAGGCCAATTCAAAAAGGTTGCTCAGCTTGGCTGAAGATGTTCCAGCAGACGAGTGAGCAGGC
>LFJI01000554.1 GCA_001235855.1 Candidatus Burkholderia brachyanthoides | reverse complement strand
CGTTGTTGCTCCAATGCGTATCCAGAAGCCCCTTTGTCTACCCCATCAGATGTTCGTTGCTTCGTCTCACACCAGCACATCTGATACATCTCTTGTGCACAGTCGCCGTACACAGCCGTTTGCTTGCAGTCAGGGCGACGTTCGGACGAACTGTCGGGCGACCGACGAGACCTTCTCTTCGCCCGAAAGTCCCTCACTCACGCAGACAACTACACAGTCAATTCATCCATCACGGCATCCTTCTCTACCACCACCACCATCTTTGCAGCCACTGATTATGGGTCCTTCTGCCGACTTATCACAACGCGTTAATTATCTTGAGGGCGAACTCGCCACGCTGTCCGAACTCATGACCGATATACTTGCTGATTTGGCACAGCTGAAACTCCACGGACCTGGAAATTTTCCACCTCCAGATGCGCCGAGTGGTGCGTCTGACCCACATCTACACTGAGCCCATTTTATACCTACTTCCCAAGCACTGAGGACAGCGCTTATCTTAAGTTTGGGGGAGTGGTATGATTTCTTGTTTTTATTTTATTTTTCTCGATTTTTAGGTTTTTAGTTGCCCTTAAATAACTGTTTCCATGAGTAGCTTGTTTTCACAGCCTGTGATGATTTCTTGATTTTAAATGCCATGTTCATGCCATAATTATTTTATTGGGACCATTGCATGTTTGTGAAGTGATTTAGGCAAATTTTTCATTGTCACCTTGATTTTTGGCTTGATAAATATCCCTGCCTGTTATTTAATATCCTTTGTTTACCACTTTGAGCCTGGCCTCTCTTTGTAGCCACATTACAAGCGTAATATCCTATTTTGGCCTTCTTTCTACCCCTCCATGTGTTGCTTAGCATAAGTTTGGGGGAGGGACAAAGAGGAGGTTTTATTTGATGTAAATGCCAAGTTTAGCCTGTTTATTGTTCTTTGATTTTATTTTTAGTTATGCGGTCATGCTATGTATGTTAAGACCGTATTTTGTGTTATTGTTACTATTAAAAAAAAACAAAAATAAAAGAGAAAAAAAAAGAAAAAAAAGAAAAATATAATAAAGGCATGGTTCATTACTATACCATTGCCATACATTTTGTCTTAGTTAGTTAATTCTTGTTCTTCATTTTTGGCTCTTGGCATATATATGTGGTTGTACATTGATAGGTGGATCATATGGGTTATTTGTGGGAGTTTGGTGAAGAGGGAGGTTAGGATAACAAGGTGAGGGGGTATAACTGTGCTAAGCTCCATGGTGAATGAGCCTACTTATATCCATATTTCACCTACCTGTCCCAAGCCAACATTACAACCCTTGTAAGACCTATTGATTGCATGAATGTATATGGTCCTTAACTGGATTTTTATTGAATGGCATGAACATGACAAATGTGTTTTTAAAATCTGAGGCTGCTTCTTGACATGCTACTTGTTCCTTCTTTCGTGTCTTTCTTGTTTTCTTTTCTTCCTTTTGCTTGAGGACAAGCAAAGTCCCAAGTTTGGGGGAGTTGTTTGGGCATATTTATGCCATATT
>LFJI01000553.1 GCA_001235855.1 Candidatus Burkholderia brachyanthoides | reverse complement strand
GGCCCGCTCATGCAAAAGACAAGATGTAAACACATTTCATCGAATGTAAACAGACAGACCCTAGCGCTTCTCCGCTAAAGAGGCGCGGCATCGCGCCGCAGCCGCGCGCGCGGAAAGCTGCGCGCATCGGCCGCGTTTGCTGCTCGCTCCGAACGATTGCGGCAGAATGCCTCCAGAAGGAAGCATGACACGCCTCATGCACGAAGCGCACGCCATGCGGCATCGAACGGCTCGGAAGCCGCGAGATTTTCGTGCAACCCGCGGCGCATCAGCGCTCGATCGCTTTATTGCGCCGCCAGCAGCAGGAAGACATTTGCTTATGCCAGCACCGATTGAAAATTACGCAATGGTCGGCGACGGACACACGGCAGCCCTGATTTCCCGCGACGGTTCCGGCGACTGGCTTTGTTGGCCGCGCTTCGACTCTGCGGCGTGCTTTGCCGCATTGCTCGGCATACCTGAACACGGCCGATGGCTGCTCGCACTCGAGATGGCCGACGGTGAATCGCCTGTCATCCGCCGCCGGTATCGCGGTGACACGCTGATCCTCGAAACCGATTTCGAAACACCTCAGGGCCCGGTCACCGTGGTCGATTTCATGCCGTCGCGCAACGGTTATTCGGAACTGGTGCGTATCGTGATCGGCCAGCGCGGCACGGTGCGCATGAAGATGGAACTGGTGCTGCGTTTTGACTACGGCGCGGTGACGCCGTGGGTCAGCCGCCTGCCGGACGACAGCGGCATCCGCGTGATCGCCGGACCCGATCTCGCCGTCTTGCGCACGCCGGTAGATCTGGTCGGCGAGAACATGCGCACGACCGCCTGCTTCGACGTGAGCGAAGGCGAGCGCGTGCCGTTCTCGCTGTGCTATTCGCCCTCGCATCTGCACCTGCCGCCGGCGCATGATCCGCACACGCAACTTGCGCGCACCGAAAACCACTGGCGCGAATGGTCCGGCCAGAGCGAACTGAAAGGCCGCTACGCGCCCGCCATCCGCCGCTCGCTCATCACGCTCAAGGCGCTCGCCTACGAACCGACCGGCGGCATTGTCGCAGCGCCGACCACTTCGCTGCCCGAACAACTGGGTGGCACGCGCAACTAGGACTATCGCTACTGCTGGCTGCGCAACACGCCACCATCACCCTGCTCGCCTGGTGCGTGGCGGCTACTAGGACGAAGCGCGCGCCTGGCGGGCATGGCTGGGCCGCGTGATGGCGGGCTCGCCCGCGCAGATCCAGATCATGTACGGCATCGCGGGCGAACGGCGCTTGCCCGAGTACGAGATTCCATGGCTGCCGGGTTACGAGAGCGCGGCGCCGGTGCGCATCGGCAACGGCGCGGTGCAGCAGTTGCAACTCGACGTCTACGGCAAAGTCATGAACGCGCTGCATCTCGCACGCGTCGGCGGCCTGCAAAGCGATGCAACAGCCTGGTCGATCCAGTGCGCCATGTTGCAACACCTCGACACACCATCTAGTACTACTGTGTCACAAAGTATTTAAGGTAGCACAGCAATATGGACATCTGT
>LFJI01000552.1 GCA_001235855.1 Candidatus Burkholderia brachyanthoides | reverse complement strand
TTATAGTTTAGGGGCTTTATCCGTCTTTGGTTTCATTGCTTGTTGTTTTGTCTGGTTCAATAATACCGCTTATCCTAGTGAGTTTTACGGACCCACTGGACCAGAAGCTTCTCAAGCGCAAGCATTTACTTTTCTCGTTAGGGACCAACGTCTTGGGGCTAATGTGGGATCCGCGCAAGGGCCTACAGGATTAGGTAAATATCTAATGCGCTCTCCAACTGGAGAAGTCATTTTTGGAGGCGAAACGATGCGTTTTTGGGATCTGCGTGCTCCCTGGTTAGAACCTCTAAGGGGTCCAAATGGGTTGGACTTGAGTAGGTTGAAAAAGGACATACAGCCTTGGCAAGAACGCCGTTCCGCAGAATACATGACTCATGCTCCTTTAGGTTCTTTAAATTCCGTGGGCGGCGTAGCTACCGAGATCAATGCAGTCAATTTTGTCTCTCCTAGAAGTTGGTTAGCTACCTCCCATTTTGTTCTAGGGTTCTTTTTTTTCGTGGGTCATTTGTGGCACGCGGGAAGGGCTCGTGCAGCTGCAGCAGGGTTTGAAAAAGGAATTGATCGTGATTTTGAACCTGTCCTTTCCATGACTCCTCTTAATTGAGATAATAGAGGAGATCCAATGCTTGAAATAGGAATCCCTTTCATTACATCATACATCTTGGGCTCGGGTCATAATTATTAAAATTAAAAAGTATTCGTTTTGTTTTTCATTTCAATTCACTTATCTAATTTATCTTAGAAAATTGGAATCTATTTTCTTCGGCTCGGCTCGATGGGCTAGCCGAGCCCCCCTTCTGTAATGACACCAAGCCGGTCAAAACCAATAAAGAAACAAATCTATTCAATAACCAAAAAAAGGAGAGAGAGGGATTCGAACCCTCGATAGTTCTTTGTTTCAAACTATACCGGTTTTCAAGACCGGGGCTATCAACCACTCAGCCATCTCTCCGAAACACAATTTTTATTTTATTCCTCCGAATAGAACATGACCATAGCGGTGGTATCCACCGCTATCCGTAGAAAGATCTACGGCGGGAATACACCGATCAATATATCTTATCCGTACCATATATGTGAGGCAGCACGCCCTTTTTTGAAATCAAATAAATTCCAGTTCCCTCGACCCCGTGTATGTATGAATAAAGTAGGTAGTAATACGTCATATTGAATCACGGTAACTTCAATCCTTCGAGGATTGAATTTATTAAAATTTTGTTGTTGATAGGGGGATCAAATGGTATAAGTTCATTTGTTGTTAGAGTGGAGGATTAAAAGTATGACCCTTGCTTTCCAATTGGCTGTTTTTGCATTAATTGCTACTTCATTAATCTTATTGATTAGTGTGCCTGTTGTATTTGCTTCTCCCGACGGTTGGTCAAGTAACAAAAATGTTATATTTTCCGGCACATCATTATGGATTGGGTTAGTTTTTCTAGTCGGTATCCTTAATTCTCTCATCTCTTGAAAACCTATCTGTTCCAGAGCCGAAACTGAAATGACCCCCGCAAATTTTCCTCGTTTGGGA
>LFJI01000551.1 GCA_001235855.1 Candidatus Burkholderia brachyanthoides | reverse complement strand
CTTCACGAATTCAAGCCGCGGTTCCATGATGTTTTTACTATCCCAGGCCATGATCAACTCCGGACGAACTATTCGTCCGGAGTGTTACCCATGTCTCCGGTCTGTACACCCGCCTTCGACACGGACGAAACCGCACCCTACAACGTCGGTCCCGATCCGCTACTGTATGCGTTCAAGTCGCTGTCCTTCACGCTGACGCCCAACACGGATGGTCAGGTGTCAATCGACGTGTTGCCGCAACTCGCGCAATTGCAGATCGACAACGAACTGCGCGTGACGCGCGGCGTGTGCACCGGCTTCGCTGCAGGCGGCGTCGCCGAGCGTCGCGCAGACGCAGGGCGGCTTCGTGCAGGCGTCGTTCGTCGGCGACTATCCGCTGCCCTGCGGGCCGCGCACCATCAACGTGGCCGCGCTCGATCATTCGACCTTCTTCGCGGGCGGCTTT
This sequence comes from Candidatus Burkholderia brachyanthoides, assembly GCA_001235855.1. Classification (GTDB taxonomy): domain Bacteria; phylum Pseudomonadota; class Gammaproteobacteria; order Burkholderiales; family Burkholderiaceae; genus Caballeronia; species Caballeronia brachyanthoides. Next base: position 1,091 of record LFJI01000551.1, on the reverse strand, counting down.
CTCGCGCTGTGGAAGCAGGCGGGCGGCACCTTCAACGGCGCCACGCGCGAAGGCCCGACGCCGTCTTCAGCGCGGCTGGTCGGCACGCATCGCAGCCCGGTGCTGTCGGACGTGGTGCGCAACATCAACAAGTTCAACAACAACGTGATGGCGCGCAACCTCTTCCTCACCATCGGCGCAACCGAATTCAAGCCGCTCGCGACCACCGCCAAATCCGCCGCCGCCATCCAGACCTTCCTGCGCAAGAGCACCCTGCCGATGAACGACCTCATGCTCGACAACGGCTCGGGCCTGTCGCGCGAGGAGCACATCAGCGCGGCATCGCTCGCCGATCTGCTGGTCGCGGCCAATTCGAGCTCGGTCGCGCAGGTGTTCGTCGAATCGCTGCCGATCGCGGGTATCGACGGCACCATGCGCAACTGCCTCACCAACGCGGGCACGCTCGGCAACGCGCACATCAAGACCGGCACGCTGCGCGACGTGCGCGCGATCGCGGGCTATGTCGGCGCGGCCAATGGCGAAAGTTACGTGGTGGTGAGCTTTATCAACGATCCAAGCGCGGAAGCGGCACGCGCCGCGCACGACGCGCTGCTCGAATGGGTCTACGAAGGCGCGCGCAAGACCGCCGAGATCGACTGAGCTCACCCGGCTTCACGTGGTCCCGCACCGAGTGCGCGCGCGGCCGATGCATGACTCGGCCGCTTCGGCAATCGAGCCAAACCTGCCCACGCGCTCGCCCGACTGAAGCTTTCTTCTACGATGTCCCGCCCGGCCGGGCGGGCGCGGCGTGTATGCTGTCGGGCACGGCGCATCGGCCACGCCCGGGTATGAGCGGATAAGCGACATGGTTCGCACGGCTCGACATCGTCCGCACATGCGGCACAATGCGATGCAGCGGACGCGCGACGCGCCGCCGAAGCACGGTAAGCATACCGAAGCTCGACACGGGGCCAGGCCACGCGCCGCCCCCGAACTACAAAACACCGTTCAACGGAGACGAGGTCCATGAAGAAGCAAGGTTCGACACGCGCCGCACCACTAGGTTCTGTTCACATTCTCAGCAGCGCTCCAAAGGCGCAGGCGAGCACGGC
>LFJI01000549.1 GCA_001235855.1 Candidatus Burkholderia brachyanthoides | reverse complement strand
CTCGAAAAGCTTCACCGACTTTGTTCGCGAATCAGTGGAACGGGACACTAGAGCGTCGTTTTCTGAGTCGCCGACCGCGACCGTCTTGCGCGGTTCGACATCGAGGCGCTCGCAGGTGGTGAGCATTGGCAGCGGATCGGGCTTCTTCGCGGGCAGCGAATCGCCACCGAGAATCACCTTGAAATATTCGACGATGCCGAAGTGCCCGAGCAGTCGAAGCGATGCGGCTTGTTTGTCGCACAGGCAAGCTGAATGCCGAGTTCGCGCATGGCTTCGAGACCCTCCTTTACTTCGGGAAAGAGTGTCGAGTATTTGCCGTTGATTTTGGCGTATTCGCTTTGATAGATCGCGATCGCGTCGTCGAACTGCACAACCGCGTGTGAGGCAGACGCACGGCGAGCACGCTGCGAATCAGCTTTTCCGAGCCATTGCCGACGTAATCGACGACTTCCTCGCGTTGTCACGAGGTGTTCGATGTTAATGCGCGCGAGCATCGCGTTCAGCGCGGCGACGAAGTCGTCCGCGGTATCGACCATCGTGCCGTCGACGTCGATGATGGCCGCGAATCGGCTGGTTCACGAAAGGCGTCGACGCTGCGATGTCGCTCATTGCTGCGCTCCCGATTTCGCTAGCTCGGCGCGCATCTCGTCGATGACCTGCTTGTAATCGTGCTTGCCGAAGATCACCGAGCCCGCGACGAAGGTATCCGCGCCGGCCGCCGCAATTTCGCGGATGTTGTCGATCTTCACGCCACCGTCCACTTCCACATGGATGGCGCGGCCCGTGCGTTCGCGGTACGCATCGACCCGCGTGCGCGCTTCACGCACCTTGTTGAGCGCCTCGAGAATGAACGACTGCCCGCCGAAGCCCGGGTTCACCGACATGATCAGCACGAGATCGATCTTGTCCATCACGTGGTCGAGGTAATTCAGCGGCGTCGCCGGATTGAACACGAGGCCGGCCTTGCAGCCGTGATCGCAAATCAGCGACAAGGTGCGGTCGATATGATCCGAACCTTCCGGGTGAAAGCTGATCACATTGGCTCCGGCCTTTGCGAAGTCGGGCACGATGCGGTCCACCGGGCGCGCCATCAGGTGCACGTCGATCGGCACATCGACGTGCGGGCGGATGGCCTCGCAGATCATCGGGCCCATCGTCAGGTTCGGCACGTAATGGTTGTCCATGACGTCGAAGTGGATCCAGTCCGCGCCGGCGGCGACGACGTTACGGACTTCCTCGCCGAGGCGGGCAAAATCGGCGGACAAGATGCTGGGAGCGATATGAAATTGCGCCATGGACGTATGCGGGTTGCGGCCGGAGAGCAGCCTTTGATCTGAAAACATGATTTTAACCCGCGAATTTCGCGGACGTGATTCGGCCGAACGGTATAGGCAGCCCGGCAAACGAGCCTGCAGCGCGGCTTTCCAGGCGCGGCTCGGAGTCCGAGCACAAGCGGTTTTCGTATTGCGAGTCAAAGCCGCATCAAGCAGAATGCGTCACTAGTCGATTGCGTCATTGAATTAGCACTCCATCTGTGATCTGTGTTCAGATGCA
>LFJI01000548.1 GCA_001235855.1 Candidatus Burkholderia brachyanthoides | reverse complement strand
TACTCCCGGCTAATTGTCATCGACGCATCGTTTTTCGGTGGAAGCTGACGCGGCGCCTCGCCGCCGCGACGTCCTTTCAGGGCACCGCGCAACAGTTGATGAAGGCGGTCGGCGTGACGGTCGCCGCCGGTACCATCCAGGCGACCATGCTCGTTTCCGGCAATACGCACACCGAGCGCTGGCAGCTTGCCTGCGGCTTTCTGGTCACGGCGCTGGCCGTCATCGCCTCGCTGCCAATGTTCCTGCGCCTGTCCGCCGAAGCGGGCGCTGGCATCTCGGCGTCGCGCCCGAAACGCGCCGAGCGCACGTAATCCCTACCGATAAGCAAAATATTTCTTCAGATTTAATAAAAGTGCATGATCCGCAAGGGAAATTTATGGATATATAATACAACTTCGCTTTGATTCGTACGATCGATGCGCCGTCCAATTCTTCTACTCATCCTGTCGTTCACTCTCTCGCAAGCCGCCGTCGCGCAAGAACGTGACCTGCCGGCCAGTGATGCCTACGCGCAGGATGCGCCGACGCAGGACCAGAAGGCCGAACAGGCCAGTCACAAAATTTCGGAAGTGATTGCGCGCAAGTTCGGTGTGGCGCGAGAAAAGGCGCAGACCATCGCGGCGGCGGTCATGTCGTCGGCTTCGAAATATTCGCTTCCGCCGGCGTTGCTGCTCGCTATCATCTCGATCGAATCGCGCTTCAAGGAAACCGCGCGTGGTCCGAACAACGCGTCGGGACTGATGCAGGTCGTGCCGTCGGCGCACAAGACTCTCGTGCGCAATCTCGATCTGAACGACCCGGAAGACAATATCGATGCGGGCTCGGCCATTCTGCGCGGCTATCTGAAGTCCGCGCAAGGCGATGTCGATACCGCGCTGAAAGGCTATGGCGGCTCGCGCGCTTATGCCGAGAAGGTTAGCCTGAGCGTGAAGTCGTTCGAAGCCGCCACTACGACTTTCGCTTTCGCTTCCGACTCGCCGGCGAAGTAAGCATCACGCCGCTTATCCCACCCCATACTGAAATATCGCGCGCCACCGCGTGGCGGATGCCGCAGTCCTGCCCGGCGATCGCACCCGCTTGCGCGCTGACTCAAGTCGCGGCCAATCAATAACGCCTTGTGACTCGACGTGCCGCCGTTCGTATTCGACCCGTTCGGGTTCATCTGATTGTTCGGCTTGCCCGGCATCATGGTGCCGTCATTTGCGCCGCCCATGCCGCTTGCCGTTCATCTGCATGGCCGGGCCACCCTTGCCTGCGGCGCCAGAGCCTGCGTCGGTCGCGCCGTTACCACCCTCGCCCGCCGAGCCCATGCCCGCACCGCCGCCAGGCTGTGCATACGCACCACCCGATAAGCCGAGCACCAATGCTGAAATCAGCAGCTTCTTCGTCATCGTGTTCATTGCGAGTCTCCCAAGTTTGCGGCCGATTCGTGACGGCTAGAGCGCTGTCACATCCGCAAGGTTTTGAGCGCAATGGGCGTGCCGCAGCATGCGATCATCGCACTCAATAGTCTAGTCGCCCCTGCATAAGGTAACCGAGGCAGGCACGGCGAGACGTTGG
>LFJI01000547.1 GCA_001235855.1 Candidatus Burkholderia brachyanthoides | reverse complement strand
CACGCGGCTCAGGCGCGTGCACTGCTCCCGTCGCCGGAAGGTAAGCCTAACGCGCCGTCGCCGCTTCAGGAGTCGTTATGGCACGAGTAAGAGAGCGAAATCTTGACGACAACATCGTCAGCGACATCGTGAAAGTGCTCGATGGTTGGAGTGGTCGGCTGACATGGGATGCGCTTATTGAGGAACTGGCGAAACGCGAAGGTCTTCGGTATACGCGTCAGGCTCTCCATCGACACGGCGACATTCGACTCGCGTTCACGATTCGAAAGAAGGTGCTGTCGGGGCAACCCAACGTGCCCTGCGCGGTCTCAGATCCAGAGTTGCAGGTTGCAATGGAGAGCATTGATAGGCCTTGATAGGCCTGAAGGCAGAGGTCCAACGCCTTAAAGGCGAGAATAACAACCTCCTGGAACAGTTCGCACGGTGGGCGTACAACGCCCACACTCGGAACTTGACGAAAGAGTTCTTGGATACGCCGTTGCCCGGGGTGGACTGCGAGCAAAGCGAGCGACCGGCGCACGCGGCGAAGCCGAGACCTGTCGGAAGGAAATAGAAGTGAACGTCGGCGCCCACGATCTGCGCAGGGGCCTGTGGATAACTTCGTCCTTCCCTCCCCCCACCCCTCTTAAAACCGAGAAACATATGACTGAACCGAAAAAACCAAAGCAAAGACGAAGTCAGAGCCCGGCTAAGCCGAGCTCAAATGACGGGCGGGCGCCAGACCATGCTCACGCTGCGGTATTTCGCGTGATCGATTCGCGTCGTGATATAATCGATTGCATTATCTTCGGATATCTTCGGACTCGCACCAACCGAAGAATCGCGTAGCCGAAGGCACGCAGCATGGCGATGGACCGGCGTTTGCTTGGCATGGCTCTCACCTGTTAAACGGCTACGCGTCCCGGCTCTCGCGGCGTGTTACCCCAAAGCATAGCTCGCCCGCCGCGAGATGCCATGGAAAAACGCGCGTGCTTGATGCACCGGAAGAGGCTTTTTCATATGTATCATTGTGATCCGGGCGCTTTTGTGCTTTCATGAAGGAGGTAGAGTGGAGGTAGAGTGGAGGGAGAGTCGCTTGCTTTCGAGTACGTCAACGAACTCGGCCAGAGCGATCCGAAAACGCTGCATGCGGGCATGCCCGTCGAAAGCGGCGAAAAATGGATCGCCACGAAGTGGATACGGCGAGGACGTTTCCGCACGGAAGCATGAGGTGAACGCGCCGGATCTTCATCTGGCGCGAGGCGCTCACTTGCAGGGACCGACCTTCTCCCACGCATCGTCCGCATTGGTCGCAGGATCGGCGTTCGCGCTCCACCACTTGTTGTTTGCAATAGTTCATGCCGTTGTAGCTGACCGTGGTGCTCGCGTTTGCATAGGTCTTGCTCGCGCTCCACGCCGCCGCACAGGCAAGCGACGTCTGCCCCGAACATGCGCGCCCAGGTCCTGCCACGATTTGCCGTTGCCCGCGTTGCGCGTCGGATCGACGCTGTTCTCCCATCGCGCGCTGTAATTGCGCGCCGTTTGTGGAAACCTGCTCCTCTTCGCCTTGTAGGTCGTGCCCGCCTGCCATC
>LFJI01000546.1 GCA_001235855.1 Candidatus Burkholderia brachyanthoides | reverse complement strand
TCTGACAGGTAGCAAAATACTTGGAGGCAACGAGCCTCGCTCGGTAACAAATAACATGAGTCAATGCGCGGTCAGCACCACTTCTTCCTCGAGTAGCATGCCGCCTTTCTCCGACGGATAACTCGACTTGCCTGTCGTGCTTCCCGGTGGCAGATCGATGATCATCATCTCGAACACGCGCGTGCCCGAACGATGCAACAACTCCTTGCTGATGGCGCCCGCGCCGCCGAGTTTCAGATGCCGGCGTTCTTCGCGGCGGCAGATGTATTCCGGCGTCTCCGTCATGGCGGGCGCCGGGCCGGATGCTCGTCTTCGAAGAACACGCTGATCGGCAGGCCCAGTGCACCACGCAGCTTCGCCACCGTATTGAGCGAAGGGCTGTTGATGCCGCGCTCCACCTGACTCAGGATGCAGGATGCAGGATGCTGACCGATACGCCCGCTGCCTTGGCAAGTTCCTTGATACTGATGTTGCGCGCGCCTCGCGGATGGCGCGCAACTTTTCTTCGAACGGAGCGGGAGTTTCGCTTGCCCTATCCGTGGCATTTGCACGCTTGCGTGCGGGCTTCACCGCCGATGCCGTCGCGCGCGTACTGCGTTTGCTTGTGCTCATGGTGATTGTCCGCACCGGCCAGGTTCAATAGATTGAAAATATATCAACAAAATGAAGCTCTGCGCGATGAAGCTCTGCGCGACGATCGGATGCAGGCATCGCCATTGCTTCTCTCGCGTCGAAAAAACTCACACGGGGTCAAGCGATGTTCATCGACGATCGACCGCCGGCGTTGAGCGCACTGGCGTTGATCGCGGCCACGCCGCTACGTACTCACGCGGCGCAGTCTGCACCAGACGATGCACCGGCATCGACACTCACCGAAACTGGCAGCCTGCTCATACGCGACGCGGCGGCACACTGCTCTCGATGGACCCGCAAACGGGCGATCACAGCCAGGCCGACTTGCTGATTCGCGCGGGCAACATCGCCGCGGTCGGCGCGAACCTCGACTCGCAAGGTGCGATCGTGCTGCCGGGTCTCATCGATACGCACTGGCACATGTGGAACAGCTTCGCGTACGGCTATGCGCCGACTGCATCCGGCACACGCTTTCTTCGAGGCGATGAAAATGCTCAGCGCCGCCTACGAACCCGACGACAGCTATCTGGCCGTGCGCTATGCACTGGCGGAAGCGCTCTCCGGCGGCATCACGAGCGTGACGAACTGGGCGCACAACATCCGCAGCCCGAACAATGCCGACGCCGAGTTGCGCGCGATGTTCGAAAGCGGCACGGGCGGGCGCTTTCTCTACGGCTATCCGCAGAACATGGCTGCGTCGAAGTCCAACGACTTCGCGGATATCGAACGCGTGCGCAAGCAGTACTTCGATGGCGCGCGGGCTCGCCGATCTGGGTGCGCAATACGCGGTCCGGAGCGCACGACCGCCGCCGTATGGGGGCGCAAGATGGAATTCATTCGCGCAACGGCCAAACCTGCTATTCTAATATTACTATATCACAATATTATAAAACATTTAAGGTAGTACAGCAATATGGACATCTGTTTAATCTCCCGCAGATGTGAGCAGCAAT
>LFJI01000545.1 GCA_001235855.1 Candidatus Burkholderia brachyanthoides | reverse complement strand
AAGGTAGATTGATGGTTCTATTGGTGTTAGGAACACATATGTGTCTAAATACACCAAAAGAAACGGAACAATGTGGTTAAAGGAGGAAGAACATTAAATCTGTGAATTTTGATGAATTGTGATGAACTAGGCATCTTTAGATCCATTTTTGTATGAATTGGTTGGTTTAAATGGTGTTTAAAAGGTTGTTAATGCATCTATGATGATTGAATAATGAATATACATGAAGTTTGAACGAATTGAAGCTATAAAACAAAGTTAAAATGGATTTCATGGACCTTAAAAATGCATCCTAGGGTTATTAAGTGCACTTTTGGCCTTTGAATGAATTTTGTTACAAAGTTGCATTCTTTGAATAACCAATGAGCATTTTGGGGCAATTTTTATGAGCTAAATGAACAATATGCCAATTTTAGTCAAAGTTAACCAATGTGAGCTTACTTGACAAGCTATGATCTTTGAAGTCTATTTGTTGCACAAGGCACTTATACAACTCATTCTAGGTACCAAGATGCCACCCAAGATGAAAAATGCCCAACTCTCGCGCAAGGCAAGGGACGAAGCACCCCAAAGAGCCAACGACCGAATCCATAAAAAAGGGGAGTGCTATCCTAGAACTCTTAAGGATGAACTTGCAATTGCTTTGGTGAATGTATTAAGTAGATGATGTGGATTCATGATGAACTTGATATTTTTATTTGCTTGCTTTGAATAATTGTAGCTTAACTTTAATTTTTACTGCTTTGGTGTGTCTTTAATTTGCAGCTTGGTGATGAATAAATGTTTAATGTTGTGGTTGAAAATAATTTGTGCCTTGGTGATTTGTTTGCTAGCTTATGTGATTGAGCCATTTTGTTGCCCCCCCCCTTTGGTCATATTGTCTATTTTAAGTTTGGGGGAGGCTTTGAATGTATACTTGAGCTCAATATTACGCGATATTGATTGAATGAAGCATGCAACCATCAAGTGCATTTTTTGCCACATCCACACATTCATGCCACTTCTAGTCTTAGTTTTCATATTTAGTCTTAAATTGTCGAAACATGTACTTGTTTGATCATAATTTTGGCCACTTGATTGTTGCATTCTTAAGAGATGTGCTTAGTGAGATTTTGAAGATTTTGACAATTTGTGTGTTCATCATTTTATGAAAAATTTCATGACTTTTGGTTCAATCCCATCTTATATTCTTTAAGATTGGGGAAAACACATTGTGGTCCAACTTTTGGTCATTTTAGTGTTCATTTTTATATGAAAAGTCATGTGATTTTTGGAGCAATCCCATCTTTGATACATTAAGATTGGGGAAAACACTTGAATGGTCAAGGTCTCAAAAATTTTTGATGTGAAATGCAACTTAGTTTTTAATAATGTGCCAAAATTGTTGATTGGGAGTTTACATGTGTCAACAAAGTCTTGTGTGTAATAATATGTAGTTGTAGTTGTCGAAATATGCACTTGGTTAACTTTGGTTCTTGGCCACTTTTAAGTTGTATTTTTGAGCATTGAACTTGTATTGATTTTGAAAGCTTTAGACCTCCACAAATGTTCATTTTATGAAAAATCTTTGACTTTTGGCTCAATCCCAGTTT